>CAYFYW010000097.1:0-6789 GCA_964347425.1 uncultured Nitrospirales bacterium | reverse complement strand
TACCCCCCGTTACTCATTTATACACCTATGTTTTCATTTTGTCAAGGGTGTTTATATAGTAATAAGAAATTTATATTTGTGTGATAAAGCAAATAGTAATTATTATCAATTGAAATGTTGATATTTGTGGAAAGAATGAAATCGTTGAGTACAGGAAGTTGTCAATGAAATTAGATCTGAGAATAACACCTACAAGTCATTGATCCCGATTGATTGCAATGTTAAGCATGACGAGATGAAATAAACAAAAGAAGGGGCCTGATTCTTTCAGGCCCCTTCTTTTGTTTAACTGCAACTTTCTATAGTTTCTGTTTTTTCTGCCTCGTTTGCTTCTCTCTCTCTTCGTTTAGCAAGGACTGTGTCTGCGACAGACCGTGCTACTTCATTCCGTTCAGCTTCCGGGACAGAGTCGATATCAAAGCGGTCTGTGTACTTATTGTAAAAGGAGAGGGCATCGAACTGGACAAGATTTTCTTTACCGACTATATTTTCCAGAATTCTACCATGACAACGCAGAAAACAGCCGTCGATCAGTATAACTT
This sequence comes from uncultured Nitrospirales bacterium, assembly GCA_964347425.1. Classification (GTDB taxonomy): domain Bacteria; phylum Nitrospirota; class Thermodesulfovibrionia; order UBA6902; family BMS3Bbin08; genus CAYFYW01. The sequence continues at coordinate 6,247 of CAYFYW010000097.1, read as the reverse complement.
TATCGGATTTTGTAACCCAGTTGGCCATTGCCGAATTGGGCACGGAAAACAGTTCGCCGTGACAACCGCGCCGATATGGCTTTTCTTTTGCCACAAGGTTTGCAGCAACACGGGCAATTTCACCCCGGATACAGGGTCCTTCACATGAGAGAACGGGGATTTTCCCCTCTATCAGATTTTGTCTTCCGACCTTCTCGCCTACGGGACAGGCTCTCTCTGTTTTTGTAACCTCAAGACTAATAACATTACCTGACTTATTCATTTTAGTCTCCTTTCGTTATTTGCCGTTCCTATAAACAGCAAATATTCTTTTTTGCTTTGTCACTATGTGTTGTTGCGTGCTCAATTGTTGGGCTACAGTAGTATTGATTTTTCATGGCTTCCATCTTGTTAATCTCACCAAGGGGATTACGTTTATCAAGTAGTTCCCTTGCAGAACCTGAAAAGTTTCTGTGATGATTATCATTATTGTGGGAGCTCAGTCCGCACATCATGGCGCCTTTTCCTCTCATGAATAAAAAGCAAAGTACTATCATCACAAGGGGAAAAATCCACCAAAATTCTGGTTCAAACATGTGTATCACCTCCTTTCAACCCTATAGACGAGTCATAGAAGAAAAAGGATACACCTTTTGATGTTTAGCCGCAGCATCCATGGCCCTTTTTCTCTACTTTTGCTCCTGTTGGACTTCCATCAGACTGTTCTTTGTGTTCATCACATTCTTCCTTTGCTCTATGCTTGCTATGTCTTCCGTGTCCACAGCCGTATCCGAAAAAGTGCATACCAATAAAAAAAGCTGCAAACAAGACAAAGAACCAATTGTCTCTAATCCATTCCATGATTTTCACCTCCTGTTACAATTGCAACTCTGAAACCACAAAGATTTTTTGTTACAGGAGTCCATGGAACATTACTGAATTCTTTTGGCTTATAAGAATCAAGATAACTTCCAACAAGAGACGGGAACTTTGTAACCAGTTTAGCAAGTGTCCTCTTTTTTAATCTTGTAAGCTCCATCGTATACCTTAAATTCCGATCTTAAAATTATGTTCTTTGGTTATAAGGTAGCAATGAAATATGAATGGAAGATGAAGAAATTATGAAAAGTTTGTGAAGGAGATTTAGCCATTTTTCTTCATACTACATTCATCTTTTTTTATTAAAAAATATTTAGGTGATAAGGATGAATGCAAAATACGTAATAATAATTGTTATTGCGTTAAGTCTGTCCATTTTGCAATCACCGGAAGTCCTTGCATTTCATGGTCACAAAAGAATTACGCCTTACGGTGATTACTGCAAACATGTCAGCCATTACGGCATGCACAAATCAATAATAGACATGAAACATGCCGAAAAGGCGTTAAAACATTATTACGGTAAAAAAGGGTTAGATATAGAGATTGTAAGTAAACAGGGAAGATTCCTGAAAGTAATAATAAAGGATGGAAGAGACGTAGTAGATACAGTAATCTTTGACCGACACTCCGGCAGAATCAGGTCGGTTCATTAGGAGGTTTTACAATGAAATACAAAGGAGCTATTTTAGTGATTTTGATTGCTATCGCAATCTTTTTACTGCTCTTTCTTCCCGACGTAAAACTTCCTGACATAAAAGTTTATAAAGAAGTTGCGGAAGTGGGAGCGAAAGCACCTGATTTTGAACTATATGATTCAAAAGGTAATTTATGGCGACTATCAGACCTTAAAGGCAAAGTCGTATTTATGAATTTCTGGTCTACGTGGTGCACTGTATGCAAGTACGAAATGCAATATAAAGAAAGTCTGTATGAGAAAATGCAGGGAAGCCCTTTCAGATGCTCGGTATGCTCTTTCGGGATGAACCCGAAACCTAGTCGCTTATTTTGAGAAACAGAAGGTTAGTCTTCCCAGACTCATAAGTCCAAATGATGAAGCTGCACAGTTATATGGCATTACAGGAGTACCGGAGAGATTTATAATAGACAAGGAAGGCATAATAAGAGAAAAATTTGTCGGAGCAAGAGTATGGGACAGTTCCGAATATATCGCTATGATTGAAAAGCGGTTATAGTGGCAGTTCAACCGTTATCTCTGTGCCCATCTGTTTCTGACTGTTTATATGGATTTTGCCCTTATGTCCTTCAATAATCTTTTTCGCGATAGCTCGGAGCTAATAGCTTATAGAAAAAAATATTCAACCAATTGCAATTTGCTCTCTACCACGCACTATTAACCATAGGCTCATATGCCCCCTTAGCTCAGTAGGATAGAGCACAGGTTTCCTAAGTCAAAAGAGGGCAAAGTCGTACGTTGGCCTCTGGCCTGAGTTCTTAGCTCATTATCTGAATTTTAAAAACTTTTTTCTCTTCTGTGTTTTATACTGCTTTCCTCAATGATCGAACGAGAGAATAACTGTAAAATATTGGGAAATCAAAAGTTAGAATAATCGTTTTTAATAAATCAAAAACTCAATACTAGAAATAGTATCTCAGCTCAAGAAGCAAATGGTCATCGTCTCTGATATCAAAAAGAACGTCCTCATTACTCGTATTGGAAAAAGCCCGTGCCTCAATATAGAGTTTCCATCTGTCTCCCATTCGGCGGCTTGCTTCGATGCTTAATAACCGAGATGAGTTTTTAAGGTCATAGGATATACCAGTAAGCACCTCGGTACTTGAGAAATCGTTCAGTGCCAACCGAAGCCCGAACATAATATCGTTTTGCAACGCTATCGTTGAAGCATTACCACGATCATCATACGCATACTCCCCAACAACCCCTAAATCCATATTTGTGCCAATAAGGGAAAAAAATGTGTACTCACCCCCCCCTGTGTAGGCAAAAAATTCCTTGCTCTGTCCTGAACGATACAGACTCTCAAGTTTGAGAAGCCATGGGCCCATGACCGCCTGAACATCACTGCCGACCTGCCAGATCTGTTCATAAAACGGTAGCAATACAGAGGCATTCTCTTTATCCAGACCGGGAAGCAACGTGGGCTCACGCCCCGTCCCTCTGAAATAATAGAGGCCAAAATCCATGTCACCAAAGATGTTGCTGTAGCGAAGTGCAACATCCACATGGCGCTCCTCTTTCGAACTTTCATATTGTGTATTGTCCGTGTCAACAACGATGGAGCCCCGGAGTCTTCCTTTTTTGCCGGGGAATGTCCTCTCCCTGAAATAAGGGAGGACAAAAATCTCAAATGTCCCCCACTCTGAAGGAACAATGAACTGAACCATGGGCTGACCGAGTTTTTCCTCGCCGTCAATATTCTCTACTGCATCGTCCTGGTTAATGATATCAACAAGGTGAAGGAATTCAGTTGCTCCCCAAAATACTTTCCCGATACCGACCTTTAGCGTCCACTGCTCATGAACCCAGTTTATATTGAACTCCCGTATATCAAAGTGGGTTCTCTCTCTGTCAAAGCTGTCGATCCGTGCAAATGGAATAAGAGTAATACTTGATCCGTTTTGCCACTCATGATAATACTCAGGTTGTAAGGCGAGAGACATATTATTCCTTTTTTGTCCCTCATAGATCGGGGTATTCAGAAAGACTCGGGCCTCCCCCGCAACATAGCCGGAGATTTCTCCTGCATTTGCTTCCGACATCAGTAATACGAGAAAAAGGAGAATTAAAGGAAAACTAATTTTCACCGCGCTCTCTTGAGGCTGTTTTTCGTAAAGTCATTTTCCATCAGACCGGTGCCGAACCGGTACTCTTTAAACTCCAGTATGGTCTTCTTCCCGGTCTGATGGTTTATCATTTTCATTACATCAGGACGCCAGAATTTATCCTTATACCTTTTAAAACCCTCTGATATAAGTGTCTTTAGGAGGACGTTCTTCCGGTCAGAGAAGTCTATCTTTAACTCTCTGTACTCGGCCTTGTCAATCCAGACGACCTGTTTGGAATAACCTGAGTTCTTCTTATCAACCGGATAGCGTTCAATAACAAAGCACTCCTTGCCGTCGTATACCTCATCACGAATCCATTTGTACGTATATTTTTCCACTTCCTGGCTTGCAATATCCTCATAGGCAAATTCACTTCCCATGAATGATCCTGACTTGTTACGTGAACTTACGCGCTTGACACGCTTCAGAGCCGGAAGATAGAGCCACTGGTCATCATCGCCAATCTTGTGAGAGAAAGTCAGAAAGGCTGTACCCTTCACGTCTCGCGGGTCATCGAATATGGCCAGGCTCTTGTCTCCATCACCATCTACCTCGAGCACCTTATTGCGGATTTTTCGTATACTCTCATTCCCCTGCTTATTTATGAGTGTCATTGTTAAGCTTACCGAGTAGTCCTGAAAGCCTGAATCACGTTCATCAGCCTCTCTAACAATCTCCAGGCCCTTCTCTTCCAGGGCAGTAGCACTCTCAACTGTCAGCGGCAGCGAAACAATAAGAAGCAAAAGAAATACTTTTATTATTGTATCTATGCGAATATTTTTCATATCCGACCTCCTGATAATGAATCATTACTTTATATATGCATCCGGATTCCCGTCGAAACGTTCCTTGCAGCGATTCGAACAAAAAGCGTAACGCTTACTCTGAAATTCACTGAAAAATTCAGCTGTCCATTCATCAACGCGCATTCCGCATACAGGATCGCGTATCCAGCCATGTTCCTCTGCTCTGCGGTCCTGCAATGCGCCGTCTTCCAGCCATAAGATGCGGTCCGCGGTATCCTCTACACGTGGGTCGTGCGTTACCAGCACAACGGAACATCCATCATCACGAGCGATATCGTGCAGAATCATCAATACATCCTGTCCGGTTTTAGAATCAAGGTTGCCTGTCGGCTCATCGGCAAGAATCAGTTTTGGTTCATTTATGAGGGCCCTCGCGATTGCAACACGCTGCTTTTCACCGCCGGACAGTTTTTTGGGAAGGGAGCGACGTCGATGATCCAGGCCAAGCCGTTCAATTAAATTTTTTGCGCGACGCTGCGCCAGGGGTATTCCGCCCTGTTTTAACTGCGCCGGGAATAAAATATTTTCCTCCACATTTAATGCGTCAAGGAGGTTAAAAGCCTGAAAGATGAATCCGATTTTCAGTGCACGAATTTCAGGAAGCCGGGATTCATCAAGCAGAGTAATGTCGTCATTGTCAATCGTAATACTTCCCCTTGTAGGGCGCAACAGGCCTCCGAGCATTGACAATAGTGTAGTTTTACCGGAACCAGAAGGCCCCATGATCAAGACGATCTCGCCTTGCTCAATATCAAGCGACACGTTGTTAACGGCCTTCACTTCGGTATGTCCGCTTCCATAATATTTGGAAAGGTTTTCAGTTTTTACTATTGATGTTTTCATACTATTCTCCTTATCTATGGAATGCTGTGGCCGGATCCAGGCGCGATACCATATAAGCTGGAATCAGCGCACCGAGTATCGCGACCAGCAATGCCACCAGGCCTATGCGCATAATTTCACCATAAGAAACAATCAGTGTAAGTTGCGGAACAAGTGATGGAATATGGGGGATAACAACCAGCGCAAACGATACAGCAAATAAAAACCCGACAAAAGTCAGAATAACGGACTGGAGGACAACGCTGAATAAAATAGATAAATTGCGCACCCCCAGTGCCTTGGCAATCGCCAGTTCTCTCCTCTTGCGCATGACGAGTGAATAGGTCGTAAAACCAACAATTAACGCCGCAAGTACTGAACAGATAACAGTCATCATAAAGATGATCTCCACACCCATCTGTATGGCCATCTGAAAATCATTTTTTATGAACTCGTCATGGGGCAATGCATTTACCTTGGGCACTTCATTGCGGATCCGTTCTGCAAGGGCTTCTGGATCAACTCCATCTTCTGCATCGACAAGCACGTAGCTGTACGTACCCGTAGATGAGAGAATATCTTCGAGGTCGGAGAATGGCACAAATATTACCGGGTTGGCAGAAGAAAAAGTGCCGGATGAAAGACCTGTAACAGTGAAATTCCTATCAGTAATAGCGATGCTGTCGCCAATGCCGACACCTGTAAGGTCTGATAAAACATCAGGTATGACAGCCTCGCCCTTTTTTTCGATCTGGCGTCCGGCTGCCATTTTCCACGGTCCTGCCCTTTTTTTACTTTCTGGCAAAAGCCCGACAATAAACGCGAATGATTTCTAGCCCCCCATCCGCACGACAGTGGCCTGATACAGTATCGGTGTGACGCGTTTTACTTCATCCATGGCCTGTATCCTATCTGCCTTCCAGTCCCAGACAAAGGACATTGCCATATGCATA
>CAYFYW010000096.1:0-2924 GCA_964347425.1 uncultured Nitrospirales bacterium | reverse complement strand
GAATGCGGTAAGCTTCAGGACCTTTAAATATGCTTCTCTTAATCTGGAGAGATCATCCTGTAATTTTGAATATGCCGGAAACGTAACCTGGGAAATTACATGGGTTATCTCTGTTGCCGGCGTATTTGAAATTCTATATGCCATCTGATAGAAACCCAGCGCCGCAACACCAAGAAGTTTTCCAACAAAAATATCATCGCCCTGGGTAATAAGGAATATTAATATACTTGACCCTAACACCCATTTGCCGAAGCCGAAAAGCTCCTTTGCCCTTGCAATATCCGGGCTTATACGGGGCCTGTAAGGATGGAGAATATAGCTCGCAATAAACCTGACAAAATTTCCCGCCAGCAATCCGAAAACCAGGGCCCATACGCTCTTCAGAATAATAGCGGCAGCAACTGCCACAATAAAATCAGCCACAGTACCGCTGAGCTGATAAATGAACTGCTTACTGAATTCCAGCTCCTTCTGAAAATAGATAATGCCGACATTGGTGAACGCCAGAAGCAGGATTGAAAGTCCGATTACCTGAATTACAGGCCTGGCTTCGGGGGTATTGAAGAAAACCGCAGCATACGGTGCGATTAAATATAAAATAGCAAATAGAATACATCCCCTTATTACCGTTACTGTCCAGGCCGAATTGAGGTATTCCTTAACATTCTCTTTTTTCTGTATTAAGGCGGCCTGAAAGCCTGTTTGTGAAAAAGTTTCCAGGGTCGCCATAGTCAGAAGCGCTATCCCCATTAAACCAAAATCATGAGGTGAAAGTATGCGGGCAAGGATTATCAGCCTGATTAAGTTAAAACCCTGATTGGCTATCCTCAGTGCAAATACCCAGGCACCGCCCCTGACAACACGCTGAGAGAGTCTTTTCTCAGTATTTCCTTCTTCAATCAGCATGGAATCTTTACTAACACACTATAGTTAACCTCAGTTGTAAACCCTTGTTTTTGAACTTACATATCATAACATTATGAACATCATAAAAGAGCGGGTTTTCCTCTGCAAAGCCGTTGAGGATACAGTCCCCTGGATCCATACAGAATACACCACTTGCAGAGGTTTTGATTTGTCATTATAATGATGACGTGAATAAATCTACTGCAAATTGGCTGTTATCATCGGATTACAACATAAAAACCGGAGCGTACCGACAAGATATTCGTAGGATTTCAGGAAACTCTCAAAAGAACGAATCACCCAACCTCTTAACATTTATATATGGTTGTGTAAAGTGAACCAGGTTTTTCTGCTTATTCTGTTTTTTATATTCCTTTCCGGCTGTGCGTCAGGTACGGTAAGGGACAGAACTGGAGATACGGACTTTCAGAAGGAAAATCAACCGATAAGAATAGTCAGGGTTGCCCTTGTAGCAAGAAACAAAGACAGGCTGAAACAGGGGATAGAGGCCGTCAGGTCTGTTTCTGATTTAATTGAGACCCAGGTTGGAATCAGGCTTGAAGTTATTAACGGCCTTATCAGGGAAAGGGGATTCGGCACAGACAGGATAGACGCCTTAAATGAGCTTGTTCAGACATGTGAAACAGCAGGGCTGCGTCATGGAGAACACTTTGACATTGCGGTCGGGATAAGTAACTATTCTTTTAAGGACACTTTATCAAAAATGTCACCAATACCCCTCTTTGTCTGGGACGGCGTGATAGACGGCAATGTATGCCGCTGTTATCACGTCATAAAAACATTGAACCTGCGTGTTCTTGCCCATGAGATTATGCATGCATTCGTGCTGGATTTCGAGCACGATAAAGCCGGTTTAATGGCCGGCGTCAGGATTGAACTGATACCAGGTGTTACACCATGGGAAAAGGACAGGCTCTATCTTTCCCCGAAAGCCAGGGCATCAGCATTAAAATATAAATGGAGGGATTTTTCAGAGCTGCCCGAAGCATCCGATGCCCCGGCAGCGCTGGTTGTTTCGCCATAGTGCTCCGGGGATGATGTTTTATAAGATTTATAAATAAGAAGATTAGTATTTATAATATGATTTCTTTTCCCATTTGTGATAGTATTAGGTGCGATTTATTATTATTTTTAATAACATTAATTTTTTTATGACATATATTGTCTTTATAATCGCCTTTGCCATTTCATTTACAACAGTACCGCTGGTAATATCACTCGCCCAAAGCAGCGGCGCAATAGCGCAGCCCGGCAGACGGCATATACACACAAGGCCAACACCAAAGTTCGGTGGAATAGCCATTGCCTTAAGCGTAATCATTGCCTCTATTACAATCCTTTCCATTGATAAAGAAATTGCATCTTATCTCATAGCCTCTGCTTTCATGCTCATGCTCGGCATCTGTGACGATGCAAAAGGAACTCACTGGAGGTTAAAGCTGACAGGCTCTCTTATCGCTACTTCAATTCTTGTCTTTGGCGGTGATGTCTGGATTAGAACACTGGGTGACTTGTTCGGCTTTGGTGAAATTGAGCTCGGTCTCTGGGGAATTCCTTTCACGTATTTTGCCGTATTTGGTGTTATCAGTGCAATCAATTTAATCGACGGCCTGAACGGGCTGGCCTGCGGTGTCTCATCCATAGCCTTTACCTCCTTTGCACTTTTTGCATACGTGGGCGGGAACAACATTGTTTTTTATCTCAGCCTTGCCAATCTCGGCGCCACCCTGGGTCTGTTTCGATATAATTATCCCCGGGCGAAAATATTTATGGGAGACTCAGGCAGCCTGTTCCTTGGATTTTCTCTGTCAGTTATGGCAATATTACTTACACAGAACCATGGAAATATTAATCCAATGGTGCCGGTGATAGTTCTCGGTATTCCCATATTTGATACAGTGAGAGTTATGATCCTCAGGTGTGTTCATAAAAGACACCCATTCAAAGGAGACAAAACTCATCTGCATCATTTGATGATGAGGTCCGGCATTCCACCG
>CAYFYW010000095.1:0-1756 GCA_964347425.1 uncultured Nitrospirales bacterium | reverse complement strand
TGATATATTAAAAGACCGTCTTTATACATACAGGGCTGATTCAAAGGGAAGAAAGTCAGCCCAGATAGTTTTATATAACATATTAATATCATTGACAAAAATGATAGCTCCAATCCTGTCTTTTACTGCGGAGGAAATATGGCGTCATATCCCCGGAGAAAGGGAAGAGAGCGTTTTCCTTTCTGATTTCCCGGAGATTGACCCGGAATTTGAGGAGAGTGAAATTGAAAGGAAATGGGAAATCATGTGGAAGATCAGGGATGAAGTTAATAAGGCACTGGAGATCAGGCGTCAGGACAAAATGATAGGTAATGCGCTCGAGGCAAAGGTCACGGTGTATGTCAATGAAGAGACAGGCAAGATTCTTGAAACGTACAGGTCTTTTCTTCCAACGCTTTTTATAGTTTCTTCTGCTGAAGTCGGAAGGATTTCGGAGGCGTCTGAAATTGCTTATAGAAGCAATGAAATCAACGAGTTGGCGGTTCTCGTAGAAAGAGCTGAGGGTGAAAAATGCCAGAGATGCTGGAACTGGAGCGTCAGTGTCGGGAAATATGAAGATCACCCGGAATTGTGCAACAGATGTTACGAAGCGGTAACGGCCTGAATAAAGGCACACTCGTCGCAATAATATCTTCTTTAGTTGTTCTTCTCGATTATATTACTAAGAAGACAATCGTATCTAAGGTAGTGCTTTATGAGCGCATTAATGTCCTGCCCTTCCTCAATATAGTGCATGTTGAAAATAAAGGAGCGGCATTCAGTCTTTTATCGAATCTCGGCAATAATTATTTCATTGCTATTTCTATCATTGCCATATGTGTTATAATTTTTTATCTGTCACAACTCCCGAAGTGGCTTGAACTGTTTTCCCTTTCCATGATTGTGGGGGGAGCGATCGGGAACCTGATAGACAGACTGAGAATAGGCAAAGTAATTGATTTTATTGATGTTTTTGTTGGAAGGTGGCATTGGCCAGCATTTAATATAGCGGACTCTGCGCTTACCGTGGGAATCATACTTTTTCTTCTGGCTAATATCCGTCGTGGAAAAATGTTTAAAAGATGTGATTAGGATGTCTTTTTTTTATAACGGTATACTTTATACTTACTTAGATATGAGAGGAATAATATGAAAAACCCGTTGAGTGATGTTAATTGTATATGTGAAGATCAGCGCAAATCAAGAATAAGGAATTTTTGGGATAAACAAATTTATAAAATCAAAAGTAGTTCTTTTACCTGTCCGTTTTGCAAAGAAGTTTTTACGGGGCTGTCTGCTCTGGGGTCCCACCTTAAAGTCCACTGTACGTGATAGAGATGCATATGTCAGCCGTCGGCTGATAAGAGTGGCATATAAGCCTTTGGATTTAAAGATAAATCAGCCGTGTGTCCGTTTATGAAATGATGAAAAGCAGCCATGGAAATCATAGCTGCATTGTCAGTGCATAATTGTGGCGAAGGCAATAAAACGTCAATCCCTCTTTCCTCACCCATGAGTTTGATTTTCTTTCTCAAGGCAGTATTGGCGGATACCCCTCCGGAAAGAACAATCCGTTTGATCCCTCTTATGGTTGCAACTTCCACTGCCCGGTCGGTTAAAACATCTACAACCGCTGATTGAAAACTTGCCGCTATGTCTTCCTTACGGGTTTGCGGGTTTTTTTTGATGTGATTAAAAACAGCTGTTTTCAATCCACTAAAGCTAAAGTCATAGCATCCTCGAAGCCTTGCCCTCGGAAAATTAATTGCTGCAGGAT
>CAYFYW010000094.1:0-3067 GCA_964347425.1 uncultured Nitrospirales bacterium | reverse complement strand
TGCCATTTGCTCTTAACTTCAGTGTTTTTCGCAATAAGAGTTTTCATACTGTCTATTGTCGACTGTTTATAGTTCTATTTTCTTTTATTGTTAAAGGAATTGAAATAAAAATGATACTCTAAACAGCTTTATTTTGTCAATGTGAATATTGGCAGGTTTTTCTGATTGTTAATTGCTCTGCAAGTCTCGGATCGATACTGATCACCGATAACTGTTTACTTTTCATCATACCCTGTCAGAGGGACGACAGGATATTCTTGTCCAAACTTTTTCATCTATTTCATTAAAATATTCTTGCAGTGGATAATTTCTGCCGCATTCCATGCAGCTCAGACTGACACTGCCTCAACCCATAACCAATTTTAAATTCCCCGTGCATTTTTTGCATTTCATATTAGCTTCCTCTAACATAATTCGTATTAATTTAGTAGCGTAAAAAAATATTATATACGACGTTTGAAAAAAAGGGAAGGGGAATAGAAATGCTGCAAGAACCTTTCTTATATTATATGCTTACATCAAAAACATAATACCTTACCTTAACTCGATTAGCTGAATATCTTAATTTTTCTTGATTTTTTTTGTTAATTTATTAATAATTAAAGGTGATGCATGTTTGTTTTACATAATGACATTCTTCTTTTTTAAAAATGCTGGATTTTGCATTAGTTAATTTTATAACTTTATTAAAGGAGAAGATGCCTATTGATTGTAAAATGGAGTTTTCTTAGCGAATCAGGTTTGGGCCGATGCAGTATGCTGTATAAGCCCTTGCTCGGGTATATTCTGCTGTTGTCAGCAAAACCCCATCCGTTTCCTCTATTACTTAGCCTTACTAACAATCCAGTCCTTAAAAAGGCACATCTCAAATTATGAATAGCTTCCTGAAGAATAAGACGGCTGTCATTAGCGGTGCTACCAGGGGGATAGGCCGGGCTATTGCTGTTGAATTGGCACGCCATGGTGCAAATGTAAGTTTTAATTTTCTGAAAAGTAACAAAGAGGCAAGTGACTTGGAAAAAGAAATAAAATCTTTTGGCGTTAATGCTAAATCATTTCAAGTGGATATTAAAGACTATAATGCTGTGAAATCCTGGGTTGATGATACCAAGGGAGTATTTGGCGGAATAGACATTGTAGTTAGCAATGCCTGAATAATTAAAGACAAAGCACTTGCCCTTATGGAGCCTGATGACTGGCGTGAAGTTATCAGTACTAATTTGGACGGGACTTTCAATCTTACCAGAGCTGCGATAGTAACATTCATAAAGCAGAAAAGCGGCATTGTCATAAATATTACCTCAGTAAGCGGCATCGTGGGTATGCCACGGCAGACCAATTATTCTGCCTCCAAAGCAGGGATAATAGGGTTTACCAAATCCCTTGCTAAAGAAGTCGCTTCGTACAATATCAGAGTTAATGCGATTGCTCCTGGTTTTATTGAAACAGATATGCTTAAAGACTTAAAAGAAGAATACAAAGAGCAGATAATAAAACAAATACCCTTGAGTGGGTTGGGTAAACCCGAAGAAGTAGCAGGTGTCGTAAAATTTTTAGTTAGTGAGAATGCGAGTTATATTACGGGTCAGACCATTGTTATAGATGGCGGAATGTCTATTGTTTGACCCTGTGAGATGATGAGTAGAAGAAGAAAAAATAAGAAAATAGTAATTACAGGATTGGGGGTAGTTGCACCCAATGGTATAGGAAAGGAACAATTCTGGCAGGCATTGAAAGAGGGCAGGTCTGGAATCAGGCGTATTAGGCTATTTGATACGAGTCAGTTCAAGTGTAAGTTAGGAGGAGAAATTACAAATTTTAAGCCCACTGAGTTTTTAGGCTTTAAAGGCTTAAAAAATCTTGACAGGGCTACAAGGCTGTTGTGCTCTGCTGCAAAACTGGCAATAGATGATGCAGGATTAAGCATTGACTACAAAAATACAGATGATATAGGAGTCTGCACGGGAACAACTCTGTCTCATCTCTGGAGTTTTGCCGAATTTGAAAAAGGTGTGATAGTAGATGGTCCTCTTTTTTCAGATGCCTCGCTTTTTCCCGGAACAGTGATGAATGCTGCTTCAAGCCAGGTCTCAATCAGGTTTAATATCCAGGGGTTTAATACAACTGTCTCTACTGGCTATAGTTCGAGCCTTGATGCACTGGAATACGCAATGGATTTTATCAGGCTGAGACGGATTAAAGCAGTATTAGTGGGAGGCGCAGAGAGTCTTTCTCTGGCAAATTTTGTTGGATTTTATAATCTGGGTTTTTTTTCCGGCTTAAGAGGTGAAGAACTATCCTGTCCTTTTGACAAAAGAAGAAACGGTATCACATTAGGTGAAGGCTCAGCAGTTATTGTAATTGAAGATGAGGAATACGCTAAAAAAAGAGGGGCGGATATTTACGCTGAGGTCAAAGGCGTTGGCAATTGCTTTGATGCCTATAAGTTGGGCAAGTATCAGCCGGATGCAAAAGGATTAAGAGACAGTATGATTAAGGCAATAAAGAGTTCTGAATTGGGGATTTCCGATATAGATTATATAAGTGCTTCGGCAAATTCTGTACGCGAGCAGGACAGACTGGAGACAAAGGCTATAAAGGATGTCTTTGGCAGGTCAGCTTACAATATTCCTGTAAGTTCAATTAAGTCAATGATAGGAGAGACTTTTAGTGCAGGCGGTCTGCTTCAGATTGCTGCTTCAATTGGCAGTATGTACAATTGTTTTATACCGCCAACGATTAATTATAAGATAAGAGATAAAGATTGTGACCTTGATTATGTTGTTAATAAGTCACGGGTTGCCCGGATTAATAATGTACTGGTTGACAGTTTCGGACCGGGTGGGAGTAATGCGGCGTTTATCATATCCAGATATCACTGAGTAAGGAGAATATATGACCAATAGTTATGAAGATGAAGTAAAAAAATTAGTTGCAGAGATTCTTGAGGTTCCATCTGAAAAGCTTACGCCTGATGCAGACTTTTTTAAAGACCTCGGCGTGGACTCATTAAAGACAATTGAGGTTGTGGCAGCTTTTGAAAAGAAATACAGAATTGTAATTCCTG
>CAYFYW010000093.1:0-5614 GCA_964347425.1 uncultured Nitrospirales bacterium | reverse complement strand
TAAGCGGTGCCGTCATTGTGTTTCTTAGGCATCCAGCCTCCTTGTTTATGACTATTCTGGATAGCAGTGATCAAAAATATTTTTACATTTTTATATGTCATTTTGATTTTTAGAGAAACGATTTATGGCAGATCATTCATCTAAAAAAATATTCTGGCAGAGGTTTAAAAGGAACAAACTTGCAGTGGCAGGTGGATTTATTGTCCTGCTTCTCTTTGCCGTCGCAGTATTTGCACCTCTGATCTCACCTTACAATCCGAGTGATATCGACAGAAAACATATTCTTGAGCCTCCCAGTATACAGCATCTTCTGGGCACTGATGATCTGGGCAGAGATGTGCTTTCCAGGATGCTTCACGGCAGTCAGATATCACTTGCCGTTGGCTTTATCGCGGTAGGCATAGCCACAGTTATAGGCATGATTCTCGGTGCATTATCAGGATACTACGGCGGCTGGACAGACAGGATAATTATGAGATTTATTGATATTATGCTTTCCATCCCGACCTTTTTTCTCATCCTTGCAGTCATTGCCTTTATCGGGCCAAGCATATGGAACATTATGACTGTCATAGGACTCACATCCTGGATGGGAATAGCACGACTGGTAAGGGCAGAGTTTCTATCGTTAAAGGAAAGGGAGTTTGTTCTTGCTGCAAGGGCACTGGGTGCAAGCAATATGCGGATAATTTTCAATCACATCATAGTAAACATCATGGCGCCTGTGTTTGTCTCTGCTGTTCTTGGTGTCGCGGCTGCAATCCTGGTAGAATCCGCGCTCAGTTTCTTAGGAATTGGCGTTCAACCCCCAACTCCGAGCTGGGGTAATATTCTCACCCTGGGCAAGGACAATATAGAGATAGCATGGTGGCTATCGGTCTTTCCCGGCCTCGCGATACTCGTAACTGTATTAGGCTATAATCTGGTGGGCGAAGGTTTAAGAGATGCCCTCGACCCGAGATTGTGGGGAAGTGAAGAATAGCCTGCAAGATCTGAGGCACTTTATTTATGTGTCTTTCTTCCGCTCCTGCTTTTCAGCTTTCCTTCGTTATATGCCTGAAAAATCTCTTCTTTTGTCAACAATGCCTTAAAAGGAAGACCCATAGCCTCTATTGCCTCCCGTCCACCTTCCTGCCGATCTATGAGCACCACAACACCCATAACCTTGAGCCCGCCCTCTTTCGCGCGTTCAATAGCCTTTTTTGTTGAACTTCCGGTTGTGATGACATCCTCGACGATGAGGACCCTGTCCCCCCTTTTCACATTCCCTTCTATCCACTGCATGGTACCGTGCTTTTTGGGCTCCTTTCGCACGACAAAGGCATCGAGGGGATTCTTTTTCCTGTAGGAGGTGTAGGCGATCGAAGCCGCCACAGGGTCTGCGCCGAGTGTAAGCCCGCCTACGGCCTTAACCTTCCACGTCTTCTCGCACGAGATGAATCTATAGAGGAGAGTGCCGATGAGAACCATGCCCTCGGCATTGAGAGTTGTGGTTTTACAGTTGAAATAAAAGTTGCTCTTTTGCCCGGAGGCAAGTTTAAACTTTGGTTTTTGAGAGAACTGAAAGGAACGCAAAAGAACGAGATTGATAAGCCGCTGCTTCATTGATGCTCTGACCACTGTCACACCCTTTTTCCGACCTTCGTGCCCTCAAAAAGGATTAAAACAAAAACCACTGTAAAACCAAAAAGCATGCCCAGAATATTGATGATCTTAAGCCATATAAGGATAAAAATTACTGTAAATAATGCACATAAACGTGTCAAGCTGAGAAGTATCATCTTTGCAGTGACACCTTCAGAACCAATAAAACCCTCAACATTTCTTACCAATCCCCGCAGGTTTAAAATACCGAGTACCCCGCCTGCTATAATACCCAGCGGGAGTTTCTTCCATTCAAAAAACGCAGATACCGCTGCCGCAGGCAGAATAATGAAAATGCTTTTCTTGATTACGCCTCTCAAAATTTCCATATATCTCTTCCTGTTGCCCCCCGCTTAGAACTTCCGGTTATGGTCCGGAATTCTTGCCGTCATCTGCCCGCGATGCAACCTTAAACAAATATTTAAACCCGGCTGCAATACCGATGAGGAGAAATATTATCGTAAACCACGGGAAGGTACTAAAAAACCTATCCAGCAGCCAGTAGCCGATGGCAAAACCAATAAAAGTGCATAAGACGAGATTTATCCCGACAGTGCTTGCAATACCAAGATATCGGATAAATTCTCTTTTCCGCTCTTTTTCATGAGAAGGTCCCTGTCCTGATTCGTTCGTCATCTAGAAAGAAGTTTAGCATAAAGAGTTCATTAAAGTCATAGCATAAAAAATCTGTTATAATTCTTTATGCTTGAAGCAATAACCCTTGCTATCATTCAGGTACTTACAGAATTCATACCCGTAAGCAGCTCGGCACACCTCATTCTCCTTCCATGGTTTTTCGGGTGGCAGGGTGCTGTAAATACACTCAGTTTCGACGTTGCGCTCCACTTCGGCACTCTCATAGCACTTCTATATTACTTTAGAAAAGAATGGATAGCCTTATTAAAATCCGGTAACAAAAAGAATAGTATGTTGTGGCTTATCCTTTTAGGCACTATTCCGGCAGCTGTTGCGGGACTTACACTTCACGATGAGATTGAACGTATAAGAAATCCTCTTCTCATAACTTTTACCCTCTCTTCTGTTGCCGCCCTGATGATTTTTACCGAAAAAATGAAAAAAGATTCCGAGGGCCGCGGCATTGACAACATGAGCCGAAAAGATGCATTGATTATAGGTATTGCTCAGGCGTGTGCGCTGGTGCCGGGTGTTTCAAGGGCAGGGATTACAATTGTGGCCGGTCTTATGAGAGGATTTCAAAGACACGCCTCTGCACGGTTTTCATTTTTACTGAGCACACCTGTAATAGCAGGTGCCACCGCTCTTGAGGCGAAAAAATTAATCCTTTCTCCTGAAAACATCAACATAAAAATTGATATCTTCGTTTCAGGTATTGTTATCTCAGCAATCACAGGATATATTGCAATAAAATATCTGCTGCGTTTTCTCGAGCACCATTCTCTCAACCCGTTTGCCTATTATCGTTTTTTTCTTGCTTTTGTTATCATAATAAGCATATGGACCGAGACTTAATTAACCACAGAGAGCATGGAGAACTTTTATGTAGTGTGTCTGTTCTTTTATTATCAATATTTCCCTCTGTGCCTGCCCTGTTATATGTTTAATATTTTACGGGGTCCTCTGTGGCCTATACGCTCTTATTATGGACAAAATTAAAAGGATAAAACGCGAAATTTCAGGTGTTTTAACTATATCGTTATCTCTTATTGTTGCTTTAAGTCTTATAACACACAATCGCTGGGACCCTTCTTTTGCGGTGCAAAATTCAGCCAGGGCAACTGATGCAAAAAACCTGCTCGGCATCTTTGGCTCCTATTTATCAGATATTCTGCTCCAGGTACTGGGGCTTACTGCTTATATTATCCCCTTAATCCTCTTTATCTACGGCCTGAGAAAACTGTTAGGTAAAATAACGGCGAAAGACAAAGGACGCAAACCAATTGTATCCATAGCGTCAAGTATTATTCTTCTCATTTCCATATCTTCTCTTCTAACTCTTACCTTTCCGGAAGAACCATCTGACTGCGCGGAAAACGTTCAATCAGTATTCATGTACAGCAGTATCAGATGTTACTCAGGAGGGATTGTTGGTTTTCTCACAACAAGACTTTCTATAAAACTATTCTCAACAGCAGGCTCTTACTTGGTATTCATTCCCTTGGTGTTTGTCACAGTGATGTTTCTCATTCCTTTTTCATTCATTGATTTCTTAAAGAGCGCAAAGAACAAAACCACCCTTGCCTCTGTATCCGTCCCGTTCAGGGTAAAGAAGAAAAAAGAACAGCCGCACATTGAAGAGACCAGCCCTGCAGAGACAACCTCATATCAGCAGAAGCCCCTTCCGCTTACTTATCCAGCAGAGCCAAGGCCGCGAGTAGTGCAAAAATCAGGTGGCGATTATGAGATCCCAAGCTTTGATCTTTTAAAAGACCCCGTTCCGGTTAAATCGAGGCACTCAAAGGAAGATTTGCTTACAAGCTCAAATTTACTCGAAAGGAAATTGCGGGATTTTTCGATTGATGGTAAGGTCACGCATGTCTCGCCCGGACCGGTGGTAACGATGTTCGAATTTGAGCCTGCACCCGGTATCAAGATAAACAGGGTTTTATCTCTGGCCGACGACCTGGCCCTGACACTGAAAACAACCAGTTTACGCATCTCTCCTATCCCCGGGAAGGCGACACTTGGTATCGAAGTTCCCAATAAAGAAAGCGAGGTTGTATTTCTCAAAGAGATCCTTTCCTCAGAGGCATATAGAAAAAGCTCTTCAAAATTAACGCTGGCCCTCGGGAAAGACATCTTTGGCACGCCGGTAGTTGCGGATTTAGGCCGTATGCCGCATCTTCTTATAGCAGGGGCGACCGGTTCGGGCAAAAGTGTCGGTATTAATGTGATGGTCCTGAGCCTTCTTTACAGGGCAACCCCCAAGGAGGTCAAAATGCTCATGATAGATCCAAAAATGCTCGAACTCCCCCTTTACGAAGAAATCCCCCATCTTATGATGCCGATCATCACATCCCCAAAGGATGCCTCTGATGCCCTGCGAAAAATTGTGCTCGAGATGGAGCGCAGATACAGACTTCTGGCAGAGGCGGGTTCCAGAAACATTCAGACGTATAATAAGAAAATCAAGTCTACCCCTTATGCCGAGGAAGAGCTTCTCCCTTATCTCGTGATATTCATTGACGAATTTGCAGATCTTATGCTTGTCTCTGCCCATGAAGTCGAAAACTCAATTGCAAGGCTTGCCCAGATGGCAAGAGCTGCGGGCATCCACCTGATTCTTGCTACACAGAGACCATCTGTTGATGTAATTACCGGTGTGATCAAAGCAAATTTCTCTTCTCGGATATCCTATCATGTATCTTCCAAACTGGACTCGCGTATAATACTGGACACCTACGGTGCAGAGCAGCTCCTTGGAAAAGGTGACATGCTCTTTGTCAGTCCTGGCAGCAGAACCAGAAGAGTTCATGGTGCTTATATTACCGAGGAGGAGATAAAAGTTATCGTTGATTTTGTAAGGGCTCAGGGATCTCCTGATTATGGAATATTGGAGATTCTCACAGCTCAAGAGACGCAGGAATTAAATCTTGAAGACAGGGATGAACTGTATCATCAGGCAAGAGACCTGGTGCTGTCTACAGGCCAGGCATCAATATCTTATATCCAGCGAAGGTTAAAGATTGGTTATAACAGGGCTGCCAGTATTATGGAGATGATGGAAGAAGACGGCGTTGTCGGCCCACCTGGTGAGGCAGGGAAACCAAGAGAAATTTTCAGGGGAAAAAGATGAAGAAACAATCGTCAGTAAAAAAAATTTTCATTTATTATTTCTTATTTCTCACTCTCAACTCTTTACTTTCCACTGCTGTCTCTGCGTCCTCTGTTGATGATGTTGTTGCACGAATACAGAAAAACTACGGGGACATCAAGGACATTAAGGGTACGTTCTCTCAAACAAGTTATATTAAAGACCTCGATAGAATTG
>CAYFYW010000092.1:0-2090 GCA_964347425.1 uncultured Nitrospirales bacterium | reverse complement strand
GGCCAAGGAAGAAATTATTGTTTGCAAATGCCGCCAGTTGCATGGTGTCTTTGAACAAACACGGTCCTGCTGCGAAACCTGCTCTTGCAAAACCTTTAGTACGTGGATAATTATGAGTTGCAGCGTAGTAGATTTTATAGAAATCCAAATCATTCTGCGAGGCAGTCTGGTAGGACTGGTTGGAGATAGCAAATTGCAAATACCTCCATACATTTGTGTAGAGTTTTGCCAGTTCGGCTTCAAGGGGCTTTAGTGGGATGGTTTCGTCTGTAATGGCCAGGAACAATTCACTTACCTGACGAAGGGAGTCATCATCATAGGATGCAACTATCTGGGGCAGAGTTCGGAGTTCCTCTATCGCTTTTCCTTCGGCAATCCTTTCAGGGCAGAAAGAGACACGAGTGTTTTTGCCGTTCTGTCTCAGCAGTTCCCGGACTTTTTCGGTTGTACCTGGGTAGACGGTGCTCCTTATAATTATGTGCTGCTGGTCATTCAGTAAGGAGATTATTTCTGATAAGAAGTTTTTAAAGAGCGTGAAACGAGGGTTGAGGTGTTCGTCTATCGGTGTTCCTATTGCAAGGATGACAAAGTGACTTTCAGATATGACCTTATTATTTGAGCTGATAAATAGAGTTTTGTTAATCGTTTCTTGGAGCGGTTTCTTTGCTCCGGCTTCTAAAAAGGGCATTTTGCCTTTTGAGACCAGATCAATTTTGTTCTGGTTTATATCATAGAGAATGACTTTTTTCCCTGCTTGAGCGAATGATATTCCTAGAGGTAGGCCTATGTGTCCGAGACCCCCGACTATGCATATATCATAAGAAAACTTTTCCATAAGAGCCTTCTTTCCTGCCTGACTCGGTTAGTTATGTATTCTTTCGAGAGCTTATCCCGGATGTAATGCTTATATTATAATATTTTACGTGAGAAGCTAGTAAAGCATGGATATTATATAAGCAAATTTCGGTGTATTCAAGCAAAAAAAGGAAAGCTGATAGTCATGTTTTCATACGATAGTAATATTGTGCGGGGTCGTTCAGTGGGGTTAGTATTTCGGGAAGCATTTTTTATTTCTTAACAGGTTGTTATGTCTCAAATACCTTCAATTCGGGGATCTGCTCTTCCACGAGGGGGGTCACTTTGCAGGGTCATTTTACTTAAAACGTTTTTTTACGGACTTATTCATTGAGTCAATTTTCTCCAGCATGCCGCTGATAATAATTTTGGGAATTTGTGAGATCATAGTACATATTGCGGTTCTTTTGTACTTAGTTTTACATGTTGCTTTGTCTGTCGCATATCAGCTTTTTCATTTGAATCTGCTATCTGCAGAGCTTTAGCTATCCAGCAGGTTGATTTACCTTTAAAAGAGCCAATTTCAACTATCTTCCCATCAGCCTTGCTAGTGATATAAGCCAGATAAAACAAAGTGGCAAATTCTCGAAGATTAGTGCTGCCTTCAATGCTGTTAAGTTGCTGTATTTGCGCTTCAGTCAGTAATTCAGGGATTCGCCTGTTGATTTTTTGCTGATGTTCCAGCCTATTCTAAGAAAAGCTGGTAAATACCGCGGATATTTTGGTCGAACATTCATCTTATGTTGCATTAAATATTTTTTATGGCCAGATTTTCATTTGCCAAATAATGATAAACATTATATTGTAATGTCTAACTTGAGCAACCAAAAATTTGATTTGTCAGGTTAAAAAGTTATGGGAGAACCTAAAGTAAGCGTATGTATGCCCAGTTTCAATCGACAGGATTATATCGCGGAGGCAATAGATAGTGTACTCAGCCAGACATTCACCGATTTTGAACTAATTGTTACCGATAATTGCTCTACAGATAAAACACCTCAGGTAATCCAAAGCTATGCTCAGCAGGACAGTCGTATCATTTATTATAGAAATGAGCACAATCTTGGAATATGTTCAAGTATGAATCGAGCCCTTTTACTCTCACGTGGTGAGTATGTTAAGTTTCTGTTTTCCGATGACAAACTTGCGCCAGAATGCCTGGAAGTTTTTGTGGAAAAGATGGATAAACACCCTGAAGTCTCTCTAATCACCTCATTTACGCAGAGTTTTGGTGA
>CAYFYW010000091.1:0-4733 GCA_964347425.1 uncultured Nitrospirales bacterium | reverse complement strand
AATAATAGAATAACGATTTTTAGAAATGAGATGGCAAAAAACAACCCAGGTTTTATCATATTAAAAGAAATGCGGACCATCCCTTCCGTTGCTGAATTGGAAAAAAATATCATACCGCTCTTAATAAAGCGCAGTGAAATGCAAATGGCTATTAACCCATCGAGCAGAGAGTACAGGGACTTAGAAAGTCAGATCAGAGCACTTCAGGATGAGGTAAGAAATGAAACCGTAAAAGCTATCAAGGCGGATGAGCTTGAACTGGAAACCCTTAGATTCAAACAGGAATCTATCAGAAACCAAATTGCAAAATTGCAAGAAGAAACAAACATTCTTAATCAAAGAGAGAAAATTCTAAAAAATTTAGAAAGAGAAGTAAAGCTGCTTGAAAATAATTATATGCTTTATGCTTCAAAGACAGAGGATGCCCGTATTTACAGAGAGCAGAAGAAGCAGGATTTAGCCAATATATTCATCGCAGATAAAGCAAATGTACCGGTGAAACCAAGCTCTCCTAAAAGATATTTAATGCTTATAATTTCAGTTTTCGTAGGTTTCTTCGCTGCTCTCGGTACACCATTCTTGCTTGAATTTTTAGACCATAGGCTTAAGAGTCCCGATGAAGTTGAAGATCTACTATCCTTACCTGTAATTTCTTTTTTCACTGAAGAAAGATGATAAAACTTTAATAGTTCACTGCTAAAGTCGCAAAGAACGCGGAGAAAACATTAAAATTGAGAGGGTTTAGTTACTTTTCAGGTCTTTTATGAATAAATTACTATATTTTTCACAAAAATCTCTGCAATCTCTGCGCTGAGATGAACTAACCAAATACGGAGATACAATAAAATGGCAAAAACATATGAAGCAATGTCTAAATCAGGAGGTTCTCTGGATAAACATTTTACTGAAGACCCGGCATCCCCTGATTTAATTATTAAAAACCAAAAAAACATGGAGCAGTTGAGTAATCTGGAACAGCAAATTGCTCTTCTTATGCAGAAAAATAACTCTAAGGTATTTCATTTCGCAGGAAGCCGGGAAATGGAAGGCGTATCAAATATTGTCGCAAATCTGGTTCAGTATATGGCTAATAAAATGTCAGTTAAAAACATTTTGCTTATTGATGCCAACTTGCAAAATCCTGTTTTACATAATATGTTTAATATACTTTCATCACCGGGACTGAGAGATGTTTTATCAGGTAATGGTTCTTTTTCTGACTCAATCCATCAAATGCCATCAAGTATAGTCTATGTAATGCCTTGTGGTAAAGGCCGCATTGACCTCTCGGGCGGAATAGGCCATGAAAAACTTTCCGTCTTGATATCAAAAATAAAGACCCAATATGACTGTATCATCATTGATTCTCCACCGCTGCTTGCATCATCTGATGCCTTGTCTTTAGCGATCGTCTCTGATATAACTTTCTTGGTTATTCAAGCTAACAAAACCCTGTGGGAAGTAGCCAAAAAATCCAAACTTTATCTGGAAAAAAATGGTTGTCATATCGGTGGGGTCGTCCTGAATCGTGTTACCCATGCCATCCCCGAATGGATTTATAAGCGCCTATAGCTTTAATGAAAATCCTCCTCGTCTCCTTACATCTTGTTGAATATGCTGTCGAACTAGCCAATGCCCTTGGAGAAAGAAATCAAATTCATTTGGTGATGTCTAAACATAGGGTGGACCAGACTATTGGTGAACGACTGCATTGGAAAGTTACAGACAAGGTATCATATACACTGCTGACCAAGCATTCCTGGTGGTCTCTGTCCACTTGGAAGAGCATCTACTATGTTATCAAGATCCTGGCGACCTCCAGGTATGATGTTGTTCATTTGCAAGAATGCTCTAATAATCTGAATTTGCTTTTTCTTCTATTCAGTTTTAAACCCGTGGTTATAACAGTCCACGATGTTATGATGCACCCGGGTTCATATATAAAGCCCTGGAAACTTTGGTGGAGGAGCAAGACACTAAAATACGGCTATGACAAAATAATCGTGCATGGAGAAAAATTAAAGAAAGATTTACTTTATTATTATAAGAAGCCAGCACAGGCTGTTTTTGCCGTTCCTCACGGGTGTCTGTTATCTTTTCTGGATGGCAGGAATCCTGATGTTTCAGAAGAACCTTACACGATTCTTTTCTTTGGGCGTATCGAACAGTATAAAGGGCTTAAATACCTCCTGGAGTCAGAACCCCTGATCAGTAAAGTTATCCCCGAATTCAAAGTTATTATCGCTGGTAGAGGCGATGATTTGGAAACATACAAATCCGCTATTTTATCCAGCACGCACTTTGAAGTACATAACCGTTTCATCCCCAATAAGGAAGTTCCTTCTTTTTTCCAACGTGCATCACTGATAGTTTTGCCTTATACAGAGGCCAGTCAGAGTGGAGTTGTAGCTATGGCTTTTGCATTCGGCAAACCGGTTATTGCTACTGACGTTGGAAGCCTGTCCGAGGTTGTTCATGATGGAAGAGTTGGCATTCTCGTTCCGCCTCGAAATGCTGAAAAGTTGGCCGAGGCCATCATAGATTTACTGAAAAACAAGGAAAAAAGAATCGAAATGGGCAGAGAAGCCCTGAAGCTGGCCAGAACTACACTGAGCTGGCAGCATATTGCATCTTTGACCGAGGCAGTTTATCAAAAAAAGGTCACGTCATAATATTCATAATATTAAGATAACCTATCATAAATCCGATATAGAGGATATGCCCATTTCAAGAGGGGAGACGGCATGAGAAAATTTCACTGTATTGTTCTTACACCACCTGGTTTAACCGATCCCTCAATCGCTATAGCAGCCAGCAGAGCGGGTGAGCTCGGTGTGTTGGACTTAGAACACGCAAAGCTGGATGAGTCGGCTTTTTCGGCAATCAGAAAAATGGCCAGATACGCACATCAGGCGTGCGGGATAAAGCTTGCCGGAGGAGCTGAGGAATTCTTGAACCGCGTAGTGTCCGACCTGCCTGAGCAAGTTAAGTTAATCATCTTGACACAAACCGTTCCTTCCGTTTTAAAGCAGCAGGTCACAGATCTCCGCAACCGAAACCTCACAGTGCTGCTTGAAACCACGTCTTTGCATGATGCACTTGCCGGGGTAGATGCTGAAGTGGACGGTCTTATTGCTAAAGGCAATGAGGCTGGCGGTCGGGTTGGCGAGGAGTCGACGTTTGTACTGCTTCAGCGGATACTAAATAGCACATCGTTACCTGTCTATGCGCATGGAGGAATTGGCCTGCACACATCCGCAGCCTGCTATGCAGCAGGTGCGGCTGGTCTGGTAATGGATTCTCAACTTGCGCTGACTCGTGAGTCCCCCTTGCCCGAATCTGTAAAGGAGATCATTGCCAAGACAGATGGAAGCGAAACTGCATGTCTCGGAAAGGAAATCGGTGCAGCCTGCCGGGTTTACTCGCGTCCATATATACACGTCATTAAAGAATTAGCCGAATTAGAACAAACTCTTATTCAAGATTCACGTCCAAGGTCTGAGGTTCTCACCGTCTGGCATAAAGAGCTGTCGGCACGAGTTGGCTGGGCAAGCGCAGTGCATAATGTTTGGTTACTCGGACAAGATGTTGCGTTTGCGGCATCACTGGCTCGGCATTTCCAGACAGTGGGAGGAGTTCTGGAGGGGATACGACAGACGATTGAAACGCATGTAAGGTTGGCACGTGTTTTAAGACCTCTTTCTGAAGAATCTCTGCTGGCTCGTTCACACGGAACACAGTTCCCCATTGTTCAGGGACCCATGGCGCGAGTTAGCGACAATGCGTCCTTCCTTCTCAAAGTAGCTGAAGGTGGGGGTCTTCCGTTTTTTGCTTTGGGCATGTCCCCGGCATCGGAAATTAAGGACTCCTTGCAAGAGACCCATCAATTATTGAATGGAAATCCATGGGGGGTAGGCATATTAGGCTTTGCTCCTCCCGATCTTCTCAAAGAGCAGATCAGGTTGATTCGGGAATACAGCCCGCCTTTCGCGCTCATTGCCGGCGGACACCCTGATCAGGTCATTGCGCTTGAACAAGAGGGTATTGCCACCTATTTGCACGTACCTTCTCCCGGACTGCTCAAAACATTTTTTGAACAGGGGGTGCGGCGATTCATTTTTGAAGGTCGCGAGTGCGGCGGGCATATTGGACCACGGTCAAGTTTCGTGCTCTGGAATCATGCCATTGACGTCCTCCTCGAATTGCTGCAGGAAAATAAAACACAGGATTGCCATGTACTGTTTGCAGGGGGAATTCATGATGCCCTGTCTTCCTCTATGGTCTCAGCGTTAGCTGTGCCGCTTGCTGAACGCGGTGTTAAACTGGGAATACTCATGGGCACAGCCTATCTCTTTACAAAAGAAGCGGTAACTACCGGAGCAATAGTCCATGGCTTTCAGGAGGAAGGCATTCGATGTAATGAGACCACGACTCTGGAGTCTGGCCCTGGTCATGCCAGTCGTTGCTCGATTACGCCCTACGTTGAAGTCTTTAAGAAAAAAAAGAAGCAATTGATCGCAGAGAAAAAACCACTGGAAGAAATCCGAACAGAGCTTGAACTTTTAAACCTCGGCCGTCTGCGCATTGCCTCCAAGGGTATAGATCGCAATCCTCAGTACGGAAAAAATCCCAATGCCCAAAAGTATATCAAGCTTAATGAGAAAGAGCAGTATTCCGATGGCATGTATATGATCGGACAGTTAGCAGCCTTACGCAAGCAGACATTGTCCATA
>CAYFYW010000090.1:0-1570 GCA_964347425.1 uncultured Nitrospirales bacterium | reverse complement strand
AAAAGAAATAGAAAAAGAGCTTGTCGATATAGATACAAATGAAAAATATAACAAATTCAGAAAACCGTCTGACGATGTTTCATTAACTGCCAATTATTGCCATAGATGTATGCAGACTTTTGAATCATGTGAATGTGGTTGACACAAATATTTTTATGGTGTATTTTAAAAATAATTAGACATAAACTAATTGGCTCACTTTAAGGCCGCGTTTTTAAACCTCGCTTTTAAGCCACGTTTATAAACCCCGCTTTTCAGTCACCTGAGGAAGCGGGGTTTTTTATTGGTTTCAAAAAAAGAATCAGATTTATTAACAGAATTTGACGAAAAATTTCAATCTGCATTAGATCATCCCGCGTCACTGGATTTCGTTAAAAATGCCAATAAAGACTTTGAATTCTATGAGGGTGTACAGTGGACATCCGATGAAGAAAGTGAATTAACTAAAAGAGGTCAGGCCGCAACAGTTGAAAATGAAATCTCGCCCATTATAGATCGTATCATCGGTCAATATAAAAGTCAGAAAACCCGGATTATCTACAGAGGTCGCAATCTCGGTAAAGACGAAAAACATGCCAATGTCCTTTCCGATTTAGCCCTGCATGTCCAGCAGAGAAGCGGTTATGAGTTTGAGGAAGGTGACATGTTCAAAGATGGCAATATCTCAGGAAGGGGCGTTTTAGAAGTTAAAATCGAATTTGACGATGTTCTGCAACCTGCCATCAAGATAGATTTTGACGATACTCTTAATTTCTTCCCCGACCCCACATCAAAACAATATGACTGGAATGAAGACGCAGATTATCTATGCCGTGCCAAATGGATACACCTGAAAAAGGCGAAGGCAAAATGGCCTCATAAGGCGAAAGAATTAGACGGCATTGCTAACATGAATCCCACTGATAGGGGAGAGGCCGAGGAACTCAGGTATAACAATTATTTTGATGACAAGACAAAGAGAGTCCGTCCCGTTGAAATCTGGTATAAGCAGTACAAAAAAAGAGCTATTGCCTTAACAGATGCGGGACCTGTTGAAATAAGCGATTTCAGTCAGAGCCAATTAAAGAAATTCAGAGCCGATAATCCAGATGTCATGATTATCGAAAAAGTCGAATCACAGATGAATATGGCTGTTTTTTGTTATGACATTCTGCTTGAGAGAAAAGAAAAACCATATGACCATAATCTATTTCCTTTTGTGCCTTTCTTCATCTTCAGGAAAAAATCAGGTGAACCGTATAGCAGAGTAAGACATCTGATAGACCCCCAGACCGAAATAAACAAGAGACGTTCAAAAGCACTTTTTCTGCTTACAACTAACCAGATATTTGCTGAGGAAGGCGCAATCAGGGATAAAGATATGGCCAAAAAAGAGATGGCTGACCCATCAGGTATTGTCGAATACCGCAAAGGTTATAAATTTGAGGCAGTTAAAAATGTTGAAGTCGCAGCCACTCAGATGACATTCCAGGCAGAATCGAAACAGGCTATGACGCGTATATCCGGTATATCCGATGAAGCTATGGCAAGACATTCGGAAATAAGAAGCGGTATAGGTCTACAGCGAAAG
>CAYFYW010000089.1:0-3234 GCA_964347425.1 uncultured Nitrospirales bacterium | reverse complement strand
CAGGCTATCTCCAGTGTGTCGGCACGAGGCTGAAGAGCCCGGCAATGCTGGCAAATGCAAAGCACAACCATTCTGACGCCATCTCTTCTTCTTTAGTTGCCGTTGCCATATTCGGCACGCGTATCGGTCTTTATTTCCTCGACCCGCTCGTTGCAGTTATAGAGACAGTAGACCTGATGATATTAAGCACCGGCATGCTGAGAGACGCCTTAAAGGGCATACTTGATACCTCGGTGGGCCGGCCTGTCCTGCAGAATATCGAATCAATAGTACAGCTTGTGCCCGGCGTCCGCAGGATAAACAATGTTGTTGCAAGAAAGGTGGGACAGGATATATGGATCGATATTGTGATAAAGGTTGAACAGCACCTGACGCTGGAACATGGAGACAGAATAGGCCGACAGGTAAAGGAAACTCTTATGAAAAAAATTAACAATGTTGCAGGCGTAAATCTTTCTATTGAGCCCTATCTGCCATGAAAAAAGGTGACTGGCTGACAAGGGCAATCAATGTCTCCGGGGATTCTTTACCGACCATTCAAAGGGAGGTAAGGGAGATGATCAGGGAGTATGATATGGAGTGCGGGGGCAAACCAATGAGGTACATATCATACGGCGTCAGCAGCAGGCTGATAAGAAAGGCTGCGCTGAAAGCAGGTGGTATCGGAGGGCTCGTTGCAGTGCCAGCGGCGCTTCCGTTGATTGGAACGATAGGGACGATTATTATAAGCTCGGCAGTGGACCTTGTATACCTCCTCAGGGTGCATATACAGCTCTGCTACAGGATATCGGTTGCGTACGGGGTCATGATGGATGAAGAAGAGTTAAAGGCGGTGACCCTTGCCCTGCTGGGGTTATCCAGCGGCACGCAGACAGTAAAGGGGATGACTGCCTACTCGCTCAGAAACCTTGTTGACGGTATGGCTGAAAAGTACCTCAGGAAAGGGATAACCGGTTCAGCTGCTGATGTAGCTGACAGGATAGGAACCCGACTGCTGGGCAGGGCATATAAAATAATACCTCTTATCGGGATACCTGTAAGCGCCTCGGCAAATGTGGCCTCCACAATGGTGGTGGGAAATCAGGCAAGAAGATATTTCAGCACATGGGATAAGTCCTCTGACCCGGATACCGGTATCTATGAGAAAAATTAACATAACACTGGGAATAACAATTATTATTCTGTTCAGCGTGATTTTTTTTTCACGGCATGCACACAATAGATTCATTGATGATGCTCACTTAGTCCATGTTGCCTACGGCAGGGTTGAGACCGAGATAAAGAGAAAGCATGTTGTTGAAACACGGTCAAGGAATGCAGTTAAACAATATGCAAATATAGAAGGAGAGATAGTCAGACGGCTGGCCACGCTGAACGGCCTGATCAGGGCACATGCCAGCGAGGCAAGGCAGCAGGAGATAAAAGGAGAACTCCTGGCGCTCATCCGGAAACTGGACATCCTGAGGGAGGCATACCCTGAACTTAAGGTGAAAAGGCCGTATATCTATCTTATGGAGATACTGAAAGATGCGGGGCAGAGGGTAACAAGGGAGCGGCTGAGGTATAACGAAGCGGCATATGAGTTTAATATGATGCTCCATATCTTTCCCTACAGGGTTATATCATGGCTTATGGGTCTTGACAGGGAACCCTTTTTCAGGGCAGCGGACGAGGCAAAAGGGGTACCTGCTGTCAGGGCGCTTCTGGACCGTAAGGTCGGGGGATGATTAAGAAAGATTCCGGAAGGATTCCAGACCGATCCCTGACAAGCAGGGACAAGAGCTGCAATGACAAGAGAGACTGGATCCTCCGGTCCAGCCGGAGGATGACAAAAGCAATGGTCCGGCCGGAGGATGACAGAAAATAAGGTGATCCTGCAGCAAGTCGGATCGACTCGATCCCGAGACTACAGGAAATATTAATTTTAATAAAAAAGGAATATTAAGTTGGGGAAAGAGGCAATCAGGGGTAGAGTGCAATGAAGTACTCAGAATGCCAAAGATGCGGGGTATGGTCGCCACGGCTCAGTTTTGTCGGTAATACCCTTATGTCGGTTTTCAAGTTTGTCGTGGGAATCAGCGCAGGCAGCAAAGGGCTTGTAGCTGATGCCGTGCACTCTGCTGCTGACTCTGTTTCATCTTTTTTAATCCTGGTGACCCTGAAAATTGCCAATAAACCCAAAGACCGGAAACACCCTTTTGGCTACGGCAAGGTGGAGTATCTGAGCACCCTTTTTGCAAGCATTGTCCTGTTCATCGGTGCAACAACCATCTTCCTGGATGCCCTTCACAGTTTCAGGGCGGGCGGCCTGCACAAAATTCCTCACAATGCTGCAATTGCGGCAACAGTACTCTCTCTTTTTTTCAGTTATCTTATGTACTCTTCAAACAAGTGTGCAGGCACCCAGATCGAAAGCCCGGCAATACTTGCAGACGCCTCTGAGAGCCTGGCAGACTGTGTTTCTTCGGGTGCGGTTTTGGCAGGCTTAATCGGTACAAAGCTTGGTTTTGTATATGCCGACACTGTAGCTGCTGCAATGGTCTCTCTCTTAATCTTCCACATCAGTGTGGAGATGTTCTTTAAGGCGATGCACGGTCTGATAGATGTTTCCGCCAATAAGGAGGTTATAGAAAAAATTGTAAGCGTATGTCTCAATATAAAAGGGGTGGAAGGCGTACGGGAAGTCAAAACGCGGCGTTTAGGCCAGAAAAGCTGGGTGGATATTACTGTTGAGGTTCTCAAAAAACAGACTGTTCTTGAGGCGCATAACATTGCTGAAGACGTCAGGAAGGTAATCATTGAAAATGTCAGCGGGGTAGACAGTGCTTTTGTAAAAACAGTACCGGTAGGGAGATGGGGCTTCCCGCTTACATGGAGGCAAGGGAACGCTTAGAAGAAGCATTCGGAGGGGGATGGGGGGATTTGAAAAAGGTTTAAGAATTGTAGATGGGGGCAAGGGAATCGCGGTGTTTTTTATTGTGGAAGGCTGTGAACCGGTATGATATAATGGGTCATCCCAAATTTATAAACTGCAAACTTTAGTACCTTAATTAATCAAGGAGGAAGACATGGAAGCAAAAATTGACATGAGTCCGTTAAGGGTGTTTTTAAAAGCGTTTACCGTTAATACCAGAAAGCTGATTGACTGGCTGATTGACCGTTATAACACAATCTTTCAGCTGAGCCCCGAAGATGCAAAGGATGTATATATGGAACTGGGGGACAGTATGGACA
>CAYFYW010000088.1:0-9258 GCA_964347425.1 uncultured Nitrospirales bacterium | reverse complement strand
TTGAGCTTTCGTATACACTTACTGTTGCCAAATCAGGCATGGGAAGCGGTATTGTGACCTCCAGTCCTTCCGGGATAGACTGTGGAGTGGATTGTTTCTATGATTATCCCAGTGGCATGGAGGTTACTCTGACGGCAACTCCTGATACCGGTTCGATCTTTACCGGCTGGAGCGGGGATGCGGACTGCTTTGAAGGAATAGTGACCGTGGATGCAAGCAAGACGTGTACAGCGATATTTGAGCTTCAGACATTCACCCTCACCGTGAACAAAACAGGCATGGGGAATGGCACAGTAATCTCCAGTCCTGATGGCATAAACTGTGGTTCAGACTGTTCGCAGGACTATGACTATAGTACCGTGGTTACACTGATAGCAACACCTGATGCAGATTATTATTTTAGTGGCTGGATTGGGTGTGATTCTCCCTCCGAAAATACCTGTATTCTGACCGTTGAGACTGATAAAACAGTTACAGCCTATTTCACGACATGGTCTGTTGAGACAGTTGAAAGCAGCGGAGATGTGGGCTTGTATACGTCCGTAGCCGTAGACACTTCAAATAAGGTTCATATCAGTTATTATGATTTTACCAACGGGTATCTGAAGTATTCTACGAATGTATCTGGCTGGTGGGAAACGGAAACTGTAGACAGTGACGGAAATGTGGGCTTGTATACGTCTGTCGCAACAGACTCAGAAGATAAGGTACATATTAGTTATTATGATTATACTCGCGGTGACCTCAGATACACGACAAATGCCTCTGGCTCGTGGGTGTCTGAGACAGTGGATGACGATGGAAGAATTGGTTTATATACCTCCATAGCTATAGACTCATTGGATGAGGTGCACATCAGTTATTTTGATGCAACAAACGCTAACCTCAAATATGCAACGAATTCATCTGGTTCATGGATTGCGCAGACGGTAGACGATGCAAGGGGTGTGGGTAGGGATTCCTGTATAGCCGTCGATTCATTGGATAATATACATATAAGCTATTATGATGACTTTAACGATGACCTCAAGTATGCCACAAATGCCTCTGGTTTATGGATAACGGAGATAGTGGACAATGATGGAAATGTGGGCATGTATAACTCCATTGCAGTGGATTCATCAAACAATGTACATATTAGTTATTACGACGGTTTTCTGGCCGACCTCAAGTATACGACGAATGCCTCTGATTTGTGGGTTAATGAGTCAGTGGACAGTACCGGGATTGTTGGCTCTTATACCTCAATAGCCCTCGATTTCTCAGATAAGGTACATATTAGTTATTATGACTATACGAACCGTGACCTCAAGTATGCAACGAATGCGTCTGGTTTGTGGACAACTGAGACGGTAGATAGTGCTGAAGATGTAGGTTTGTATTCTTCTTTGGTCATAAATGTATTTGATAATATATATATCAGTTATTACAATGGAACGAGCAGTGACCTCAAGTATGCGACAGACTCCGTTGTCCCTGATGTGAAGGCCAATGGCTCGGATGAGCCTGCGACTATACCGCAGAGTGACACGCTTTCGGTAAAGGTGGAGCTCATTGCTGGAGACAGTTCAGGTGAAAACGCAGACTGGTGGGTATTGGCGGAGACCCCAATAGGCTGGTATTGGTATAACGTAAACAGTGATTCCTGGCATCGTGGACAACTTGTCACATATCAGGGACCGCTAATCATTTTGACCCCTTACGAGGTCTTGAATATGTCAGGGTTACCAACTGGCACGTTTACCTTCTACTTCGGTGTTGATTTGATTATGAACGGATCGATAGACATAGATCAGATGTATCATGACAGTGTGGAAGTTAACATAACACCTAAGGTTCAGAATTTACCCTAGTCCTCGTTTCGACTTGCACTCCCAATAACCATAATGTTTAAATGGAGCAGAAGCCCCTGACTTCCAGGAGCTGAATCTTTGCTTATTTTAGGAGAAGGCCAGAAAGGTTTGAAAGAATACCGAGGTGTGAGAAATATCAAACTTACCCTTCAATACGATGGCACGAACTACTCGGGCTGGCAAATCCAGAAAACAGAAAAGACAATCCAGAGTCTCATAGAGGATGCGATATTCAGTGTTACAGAAGAGCGTGTCAAGGTTATTGGAGCAGGCAGGACTGACGCAGGGGTCCATGCCCTGGAACAGGTTGCTGTGTTCAAGACTCAATCCCGCTTGGAGCCGAATGTCCTTTTACGTGCGATAAATGCCAATATCCCGCATGATATCATGATAATAGGTGTGTCAGAGTGTACGGCAGATTTTCACCCGCGTTACAGTGCAAAAAGCAAAACATACTCTTATATTATTTCTTACACGGGAGCTTATCCTGCCTCGCAAGGCGGGTCCGTTTTTTTAAGAAAATGGTCATGGCAGATACCTTATAAGCTTAATTGTGATTCGATGAGTGATGCGTCGAATTTTCTCATCGGAAAACATGATTTTTCCTGTTTTCGCGCCTCGGGCTGCAGTTCGAAAAACCCTATCAGAACTGTAGGCAAAATTGAAATATCAGAGACCCCTTCAACTGGTTTTATGGGTTTTACATTCGGTGTACCGGTAATCAGAATAAGCGTACGTGCAGACGCTTTTCTCAGACACATGGTAAGAAATATCGTTGGAACACTTGTAGAGGTGGGAAGGGGTAAAATCCCCCCGTTGAAAATAAAAGAGATTTTAGAATCAAAAGACAGACAGGCTTCAGGCCCTACGGCTCCAGCATGCGGTTTGTTTCTTGAGAAAATTGAGTATTAAATCGTGATGCGTGAAGCGTAAAGCGTATTTTATTTATGACTCATAACGCATTACGCATAACGTTTTACGGTTGTCAACCAACAATGTTAAACCTTCTTATTAGCAGTTTCACTCCCAGCTCTTCTGCAATAGCCCTGCACTTATCAATATCTATTTCCGGTATATCAACGACTGTGATCTTTACCTCCGGTATATATTTTTTTGCCTCTTTTATGAATTCGATGACAGACTCAAAGGCGTTTTTGTAAGCAGGCCTACAGATGTCTTGGTATTTTTGTTCGTCTTCAGCATCGAGGCTAATTGAAAGGCTGTCCACAATAGTTTTCAGTTCAGGGAGTATATTCCTGTTATGAATTAAGTTGCCTTGACCATTGGTGTTTATCCTGACTCTGCCACCCCTCTGTTTAACCCAGGCAGATACCTCTTTTACGAGATTAAATCTCAAGAGGGGTTCTCCAATGCCGCAAAAGACAATTTCCTTATATTTCTTCGGATCACCTATAGAATTGGTTACTTCCTCCGTAGAGGGCTCTTTTTCAAGGCGTAAATTGTGTCCCTTAACATAACTTGTGTGGAACTTTACACAAAACCCGCATCTGTTTGTGCATCTGTTGGTAATATTGAGGTAGAGGGAGTCCCTGATTTTATATGCAATTTCTCCCTTTTCAGGAATCTGTTTGATTTTAAAAAGTTTCATTGCATTAAGTCTCGTAATCCTTGCTATATCGGTGATCCCTACGCCCCTGATATCTGATATTATCTGGGCAGTGTATTTTAAAAAGGAGGGTTCGTTCCTTTTGCCTCTCATTGGAACAGGGCTCAGATAGGGGGCGTCAGTTTCTATGAGAAGACGTTCATCAGGAATAAATTGAGCGATTTCTCTCAGTTTTGTTGCATTTTGAAATGTAACAGGGCCTGCAATTGATATAGAGAAACCCAGGTCCAGTGCCTTTTTAGCCATATCCAGGTCTCCTGAAAAGCAGTGAAGGACACCTGAGATATCAGATGCCTCTTCTTGAAGTATTTGAAGGGTATCATTTTTTGCTTCTCTGCTGTGAACGATAATGGGAAGACCGGAGTCTTTTGCTATGACCATCTGCTTTCTGAAGGTATCAATTTGAATTTCTTTTGATGAATGCATGTAGTGGTAATCAAGACCGATTTCGCCGACAGCAACCACTTTTGGCTGTTTCAGCCAGGTTTTTATTTCGGTACCGAGTTCTTTGTTAAACGTTTTTGCGTCGTGTGGATGGATACCCACTGCTGAATAGACTTCAGGATGTTCACGGGAAATATTAAGTCCCTGTATATTCCCTTCCCTATCAGAACCTATGTTGATTATATATTCCACCCCGGCTTCTTTGGCACGAACAATAGTTTCGTCTCTATCTCTGTCAAAGGCATTCATTTCAAGATGACAGTGGGTGTCTATTAACATAGGCTTATCCTTTCATTATCCTTCTACTGAGATTTTATAGTATTATAATCCACTCAGTGGGTTGAGACAAAATTCCAAGAACCAAATGCTTATGTTGATAATTTAAAAAAAACGAATAATTAAGTCATTGAGCCAATAAGAAATTGAGTTCTTTGAATAACTGAATAACTGAATAACTTAATAACTGAATGACTGAATAACTTAATAATTTAACAGGGTGATCAAGATTTGGTATTTAACCAACTTATGGTAGTGAAATTTAAAGGATTTTGTCAAAGTGAAGCTTGTATTTTTTGGGAAAATATGATAATTTTCACTTTGACCCAGAAACTTGATTAACACACGTAAAATAGTAAACATATAACGGGCTCTTTTTTGCCTTGCTCGTCTCAGGCGACTCGCTGAGGAGAGCGAATGAAAACACGGAGAGTTACTTAAGAGTTAAAGCTTTTTAATTATCTCTGTGTTCTCTGTGGTTTTCTAAATGCAAATTTAAAAAAAAGGAGGGATTGTTTTGAAAGACATCGAGATAGCGGAAATTTTAAGGAAACAAAATGAAGAATACAGGAAACTTTACGAAGAGCATAAAAAACTTGAACAGACTCTTTCAGATATAGATAAAAATAAATATCTATCTTCTGAAGATGAAGTGAAAAGAAAAAAAATTCAAAAACAAAAACTCCTAAAAAAAGATCGTATGGCAGAAATGATAAGAGTATATAGGCAAAAACTAAAAACTGAGAAATGAGATTATATTTATAATTATGAAAAGTAATTTAATTAAAAAAGGGATAGAAAGAATACCGCATAGGGCACTACTTTATGCTACAGGTATCCCCCGTACTGAGATAAACAAACCGTATATAGGTGTTGCCACCAGTTTTACCGATATTATTCCTGGCCATATAGGCATGCGTGACCTTGAAAGGTTCATAGAAAAGGGAATACATACAGGGGGAGGGTACCCTTTTTTCTTTGGCATTCCTGGTATTTGTGACGGTATTGCTATGGGGCACAAAGGAATGCATTATAGTCTTCCGTCAAGGGAACTTATAGCAGATATGGTTGAGACTATTGTCGAGGCTCATCAATTTGACGGATTGGCGCTTCTCACAAACTGCGATAAGATTACCCCTGGAATGCTTATGGCAGCAGCCAGAGTAAACGTGCCCTCCATAATTGTAACTGCAGGCCCGATGCTTGCAGGACATTTGAGAGGTAAAAGACTTTCTCTTGTAAACGATACCTTTGAGGCCATAGGAAAATATAAAAAGGGACTTTTGACCGATTCGGAAATAGCGGATCTGGAGATGTGCGCCTGCCCCGGGCCGGGCTCATGTCAGGGAATGTATACAGCTAACACAATGGCTTGCATAACCGAGGCACTGGGTATGAGTCTTCCAGGATGTGCGACATCCCTTGCGGTTTCGTCACAAAAACGTAGAATTGCTTTTCACAGCGGGCAGAGGATAGTTGAACTTGTTAAGAGAAATATACGCCCTAAGAAGATATTAACTCAAAAGGCATTTGAGAACGCTATAAGAGTCGATATGGCTCTCGGTGGGTCGACAAATACTGTCTTACATATAACAGCAATTGCTCATGAAGCAGGTGTGGCTGTTTCTTTAGAGACGTTTGATAGAATAAGCAAAAAAACGCCTCATATCGCAAACATGCTTCCAGGAGGAGCACACTATCTTGAGGATTTGGAATATGCAGGGGGAATACCGGCTGTGCTCAAAAGATTAAAACCCGGTCTTCATAATAGTGTTACAGTATCGGGTAGAAAAACACATGACATTGCAAATAAGGCAGAGGTTATTAATGCGGATGTGATTAGGCCGCTTCATATGGCATATCATAAGGAGGGGGGCATAGCTGTTTTAAGGGGCAGCCTCGCACCTGGTGGTGCAGTCGTAAAACAGACAGCTGTAGCTAAAAAGATTTTGAGATTAAAAGGCAGGGCTTGTGTATTTGACTCGGAAGAAAGAGCGTTGAAGGATATTCTTGCGGGAAAGATTAGGGCAGGTGAAATTGTGGTTATTCGTTATGAGGGGCCCAAGGGCGGCCCGGGCATGCGAGAGATGTTAAATGCAACTGCTTCTATTGCTGGAATGGGTTTGGGAGAATCAGTTGCATTGATTACAGACGGGAGGTTTTCCGGTGGTACACGAGGACCGTGTATAGGACATATTTCCCCTGAGGCAATGGAAGGCGGACCAATAGCGATTGTAAGAGATGGAGATTTAATAAGTATTGATATACCAAAAAGAAAAATGGATATTCTCATCAGTGATAGAGAAATTAGAGAGAGGTTTAAAACATGGAAGCCTCTAAAACCTAAGATTAATACAGGCTGGCTTGCCAGGTACGCTGCTTTAGCCACTTCGGCGAGTACAGGCGCCGTGATGAAACAGCCTTAAGAATGTACGACTCATGACAGAAAACATTGCAGAATTTCTACCTAAGCGGACAATGATAATTTTTGAAATTTATTATTGTATTTCGGATCGAGTAAAAGTCTAGTCGTATCGATCGACAAGTCGCTCCGACCTGAATCTTATATCTTTATAAAGGAGAGCATATGAAAATAAGCGGAGCAGAAATATTAATTGAGTGTCTGAAAAAAGAAGGAGTAAAACATATTTTTGGTTATCCGGGAGGTGTGGTCCTTAATATTTTTGATACTCTTTATGATGAAAAAGAAGTAAAACTTATCCTGACAAGGCATGAGCAGGGAGCAGTTCATGCAGCAGACGGTTATGCGCGGGTGAGCGGAAAGGTTGGAGTTGCGATTGTTACTTCGGGCCCTGGTGCGACTAATACGGTCACGGGCATTGCCAACGCCTCAATGGATTCAGTTCCAATTGTTGTGTTTTCAGGACAGGTCCCCACAATGTTGATCGGTAACGACGCTTTTCAAGAGGCCGATATTGTGGGAATTACGAGGCCCTGTACTAAATATAACTTTCTCGTTAAGGATGTGAAAGACCTTGCCAAAACAGTAAGGGAGGCGTTCCACATTGCATCAACAGGAAGGCCGGGTCCCGTTTTGATTGATTTGCCAAAAGATGTTTCCGCAGGAAAAACTGAATTTGTATGGCCCCAGCGAGTATATATAAAAAGCTATAACCCGACCTATGAGGGCAATAAACTGATGATAAGAAAGGCAGCACTTGAGTTAGCACGGGCTAAAAGACCTGTGATCATGGCGGGCGGCGGGGTAATTATATCCGGTGCATCAAAGGAGCTTCGGGAAATAGCAGAACTTGAAAATGTTCCTGTAACAATGACTCTTATGGGTCTCGGGGGATTTCCAGGCACGCACCGTCTCTCGATGGGTATGCTTGGCATGCACGGAACATATTGTGCCAATATGGCGGTTCAGCATTCAGATTTGTTAATAGGGATTGGTGTTCGGTTTGACGACCGTGTTACCGGAAGAACTATATCGTTTGCACCTGATGCAAAAATAATTCATATTGATATTGACCCAACATCCATAAGAAAAAACGTCAGGGTTGATGTACCTGTAGTTGGGGATGTAAAACTTGTTTTAAAGGAAATGTTTAAGATTCTTAAGGAAGAAGAGACAAAGGAACAGTGGTCTGCCGTCAGAAAGTCGTGGTTAAAACAGGTGGAAAAATGGAAAAAAGAAAGACCGCTTAGTTACAAATATGATGAAAATCTTATTAAGCCTGAATTTGTTGTTGAAAAGATATACGAACTCACAAAGGGTAAAGCAATAATCTGTACAGAGGTGGGTCAGAACCAGATGTGGGCCGCCCAGTATTATAAGTATGATAAACCGAGAAGGTGGTTATCTTCAGGGGGCTTAGGCACAATGGGGTATGGTTTTCCTGCTGCGATTGGGGCACAGATTGCATGTCCTGACAAACTGGTTATAGATATTGCAGGTGACGGGAGTATCCAGATGAATATACAGGAACTGGCCACTGCTGTTATAAATAAACTACCAGTTAAAGTTGCCATTATTAACAATCGATATCTCGGGATGGTGAGACAGTGGCAGGAATTATTTTTTAAAGAACGCTATTCATATAGCCATCTTGATGTTGTTCCTGATTTTGTAAAAGTAGCCGAGGCATATGGTGCAGTTGGTTTGAGAGCGACGAAGCCGGAAGAAGTAGAGCCTGTTCTTAAAGAGGCTCTCGAGATAAATGACAGACCAGTGTTTATGGACTTCCTTGTTGACTGGAAGGAAAAGGTTTATCCCATGGTTCCGGCCGGTGCGGCAATTGACGAGATGATTTTCGAGGAGAAAGAGGAAGGGAAAACAGAAAAAAAACTTAAAGCAGTAAAATAAAACAAAATCAAAATGCAATCCCGACATTTCGGGATGATTTTTTATTTTTGATTTCTCCGGAGGAAAAATGAGGCACACAATATCAGTACTTGTAGAAAATAAATTCG
Organism: uncultured Nitrospirales bacterium; assembly: GCA_964347425.1. Taxonomy (GTDB): domain Bacteria; phylum Nitrospirota; class Thermodesulfovibrionia; order UBA6902; family BMS3Bbin08; genus CAYFYW01. Next base: position 621 of record CAYFYW010000088.1, on the reverse strand, counting down.
GAGTGCTTTCACGGGTTTCAGGTCTTTTTAGCGGCAGGGGATTTAACATTGAGAGTCTTTCTGTTGGTGAGACAATCGACCCTTCGGTATCCATTATGACTATTGTAACAACCGGAGATGACCAGATTGTGGAGCAGATTACGAAACAGCTCAACAAACTTATTGATGTCATTAAGGTTATTGATTTTATGGGAATTGATCATGTAGAGAGAGAGATGGTGCTCATTAAAGTTGTTCCTAAAAAAGAAGATAAACCAGAAGTTTTAAGACTTGCAGAAATTTTCAGGGGAAGGGTGGTAGATTCAGGTCCTGTAACTTATACTATTGAAATTACAGGAGATGAGAAGAAAATAGAGGCATTTGTAGAGCTTATGAAATCTTATGGTATAAGAGAGTTTGTTCGAACGGGCAGGGTTGCAATCGCGAGAGAACGTGCGAAGAGAACATGAAACTTGATTGCAATGTCAAAAGTCAAAAGGAATCCATCTGACCAAATCCCTTATGTTAATAATTGGAAAAACGAGTAATTAAGTCATTGAGTCATTAAGAAATTGAGTTCTTTCATACTTTTCCAAAATAAAGTATTTACGGAGGCTAAACACCTCATAAACACAATGAATC
>CAYFYW010000087.1:0-2998 GCA_964347425.1 uncultured Nitrospirales bacterium | reverse complement strand
ATCAGCTCCTCTTATGACTGGGCCTGTGCCAGTAAGGTTAAATGGCGGCTGAATATCTACGGAAGTGATGCTGCCATCCTGAATGTCGGTGGACGAGACCGTGCCGTCGGCTATCTTTTCCGCTGTCACCGCATCATTTGCAAGCATTTCATTGGTTACACCGCCGATGATCACTGTATCTGCGGACGCTGACTCCTCGGCAAACATTGCCCATGCTTCCTGCTTTATGGGTTCCTTTGCACTTTTCACCACATCATCAAAGAGCATCTCCACGTACAGTTCCATGTCTTTGGTGAGGGTATGGGTGTTCGTAAAATCAACCTCGATCCTTACCGTATCCTCACCCGGAGGGAATTTCCAGAACTCATAGTCAGCAGAGTACTGACCAGAGAAGAAGTCCTGCGTTGCCACTAGTTCATAGCTGACTCCGCCCCATTTATAAATGTTAAAGGTGATTTTGGTCGGTACTGTCACCTCACTCATGGGAAGGTCCTTCTCTAATCTGATGCTGAATCCCAAAGGTACTCCCTCAGAGACCACAGAGTTCATCACCAGTGTTGATGCGATGAATAAAACGATAATTAATAAAATGCTTTGTTTTTTCATCTCTTTACCCCCATCAAATGTTTTAAAGTTAATGAATCAGGTGTCTCTCCAACTAAGTCTTTTGCTGCGGATCATCATTTAAAGCACACCACCTCCTGTCCCTCTTCCTTCTCATGGAGAATTTGGTTTTTGGATAATCCCTCCAACCCCCTTCTGAAAAAGGGGGGCAAGGCTTCGTTTTGACTAAGGGACGATATCCACCACCACCCTGTCATAATGTAGCTCTCCATAATCTATAGAGCCGTTCATGATGAGATCAACTCCAAAATAGAACTTGTAAGTCCCTGCAGGTAATCCCGACATGTTTAATACCTGATAAGGACTGAGGTTGAACAGCGGACCCTGATAGGTGACAGTCTGGCCGGCTTTCCAGGTATCAGAGGTTACATCATAATAATACCAGCCAAATGGTGTATCTGCTACAACCCACCAGTCCGCGTTCTTATCCCCGTAGATTCCGGAATCAAGTTGTATCGTTACCAATAGATTGTCATCTGTCGTTATATCTATTGGCCCGTCTGAGTTATTAGCCTTTATATCTGTATCAATACCAAATGTTTTATTAATGGCCGCAATAATTTTATAATATTCAATTCTATTGTCTCTAATATCCCTTTCAATTTCTACGTGAATCCAGTGGCCAAATCCAATATTGTCATTTGTATATTGTCCCTGCGGGTTTATATTACCGCTTAATGGCTCATATCCGGGATCATGGAATGTTAATCCGCATACAAGACCCTGCTCTTGAATATTACTTTTAAAATCAATACTGATTTCAGAGACTTCCCATTTATAATCACTTGTTGTTCCGTTACTTAAAACAACATGAGTCATATTGATCGGCCACCCATGATTATTTTTTGAAAAGCCGTGGATAGACAAGGCATAGTGATCTGAATCAATTAATATTTCATGAAATCTCTGAAACACACTCTGACGTGTTCGGGCCATATCAGAAGAACAGTTATGAGTTCCTTGAGGACAGTTTGCATACCTGTGTGTGCCTGCCATGAGAAACCATTGTGAATGTGTTTCTATAAATGTTTCTGCGCCAACTATGTGTGTGTTAATGTCATATTTAGGGTGATTTACATGTGTATACAAAGGAGTCTCTGCATCAGTATTAAATACATACGTTCCCCATCCTCGACCAACAGGATAGTCTTCTTTAAATATATAAAATTCATTGCCTGTAATATCATCAGTAAACAGAAACAGCGAATAGTCATAATTTGAGACAATATTTGCAGAGCCGTTGATATCGCCATTGATGAAGGCAAGCAAAGCATTTTCCCAGTCCTGCAATTCATTATCAGACGGCACCACAAAACCATATGATTGTCTTCCAGGCATATGCTGTTTGATTTCCTCGATCAGTTCCAAAAAATTCCCGGAGGTTTCTACAAACGCAGCAGGGGCTGTATCAGCCAGTATGAACAATATGCAGGACATTAATACTAATACGAATTTCTTCATCTCTCCTTACCCTTACTATTAATTCCAACTGTTAAGCATCTTCTGAGACCGGGGCTTGGAATAACCAAGCCCCTTTTTAGTACTGATTTTCCTCGAAGTTTCTGGGAACCCGGCAACTGACGATAGCGGCACTCAGATTCAGGAAAATCATCTGAAACATCAGTCCTTCTTATGCATATCGCTGAAACTTTTCTCATTTCATGGCTGATGGTATCCTACCGCCAATAATCTAACATTTACTTTGGTGTTGGGACATGCGATGTCTCTAACCTGGTAACTAAGCTTGTTCGAGCTATTTATCGGGATCCAGACGTAGTCATAGACTGAATGGCCTGAATTCAAATCTAAAGTCTCTGTGCCTTGTCTTCTGATATCAGTATCATCAGTAGGATCATTGTGAAAAGGTTTAACCTCAAAAAATACATCATCGATTTCTCCGTTAGGGCATTGGCTGGCATACTCACGTGTACGCATTTCCAGATACAAAGCCCTTATGCCTAACTGCCACGGCGTATAAGCTGATAGGTCAATAGTGGTCCACCCTGTATCGGATGTGATACCCGTCACTTTCAATATTTCTACACTGAAGCCAAAAGTCATTTGAGCATCTGCTTGACCAGCAGCAAACAGGCCGAATAGTATTATCCCTGTAAAAATAATTTTTTTCATCGCGGTTTCCCCCTCTTATTCTTTCATAGTTATTTTTGATAAAGCTATACACAACCTTTCTTCAATCTGCTTCACAAATAGTTACGTCACAGTTCGTCACCTCCTTTCGATGCGGTGGTCTTAATGCCCGGGAAAGACTCGTCCTTTCACTTCTTTAGTTAACTGCAAGTGTTCCTGAACAGATTTTTATAGTCGTACCATGGATTTGCTGTACCTCTCCTGGACCGCTGAGGGTACCAGCATC
>CAYFYW010000086.1:0-3060 GCA_964347425.1 uncultured Nitrospirales bacterium | reverse complement strand
CTTCGCCTAGCTAAAATGACATCAATAAATTATCAGCTAATTTTCTTCTGTCATTTTTGTAGATAACGTTAGAATTCAGCGGCGGCTATTCGACTGCCGCTGTAATGATTTGTTATCTGAATATTGTCTATTAAGTTTTATTATAAGTTTTAAGGAATTCGTTTATCGAAATACCTGCCTGTGTACAGATTGTTCTTAATGTGGAAGCCTTTATTTTGGGGTGATTAGGCATGGTCAAGAGAGTTTTTGTCCCATCTGAATTTTCACGAACCATGGAAATATGCTCTTTTTCTCGAACTATACGAAAACCTAACATCTCTCAAGTTTTGGTAACCCTACGTTTAGGAGCATCGATAGGGAATTTTGCCAGTAAGTTTCTACCCTTGCCTCAGCGACAAAGGCTTCAAGTATTGGTGGATCTATATCAAACACCTCATCGCCAAACGTTTCAATATGAAATCTGATTGCCGATTTCACATCCGACAGGGCTTCTTCATAAGTTTCTCCTTGTCCGACTACAACACCCTTCAACCCAAGTGGATAAGCAACAAATCCATCAGGGTGTTTTTCAACAATAATTTTATATTGTTTCAGGGAAATTCCTCCTCATATTCATCTCTTGTGCTTATATTTTAGCATGGTTTTCTGTTTTTGGGATGTTTTATATTGACAGGATAACACTCAAATAAGAGACGTGCGCCAGCACGTTCAACTTGATTGGCAGGTTATGTCTTTTTTAAATGCCATTTATCCAACAGCGTATACATGAACTTCTTGATCCAGACGATCCTGTAGTCTGTCCTTTTCCATTTCCAGGTCATATCTTGCCTGAAGATTGATCCAGAACCTTTCTGACATTTCAAAATAACGAGATAACCTCAAGGCAGTATCCGGGGTAACAGAACGTTTGCCCTGTACAATTTCGTTAATCCGGCGGGCAGGTACATTGATATCCTTAGCCAGTCTGTACTGACTAATTCCCATTGGCTTAAGAAATTCCTCTATCAGAATTTCACCCGGGTGAATTGGTGGTAATCGTTTTTTAGTCATATTTCCTCCTAATGATAATCAACAATTTCTACGTTGTGAGCATCCCCTCCACGCCATTCAAAGCAGATACGCCACCGTATATTAATTTTGATGCTGTATTGGCCTTTTCTGTTCCCGGAAAGCTTTTCAAGATGGTTAGAAGGTGGAATACGTAAATCCTGAATAGCCTCCGCAGCATCCAGTATTTCAAGTTTTCGTCGAGCAATTTGATGAATACCCGGAGGTATTTTTCGGGAAAACTGACGGTTAAAGAGTCTTTCAGTCTCCTTGCTCGCAAAACTTTTTATCATTAATTATAATAATAACGCAACACGTTAATAATGTCAAGCGTTACTATTTTCTTCCGATTAAAAATATAATGATTAATGCAGGGGTAGCAACTAAAGAGGCAATTTATCTGCTTTTTTTTGAAAAGGCATAAATGGCCTTATGAGAACCGACCTTGCTCATCATATCAATTGTTTTTAATTCCTCAATTTCAAAAGCAGGAGTAAAGAGCGCTCTTATCTCGTCTTCAGAAGAAAAATACAAAACCGTATCAAGTGGTGTTTTACGATATTTCTCTTTTCCGCCAAACTCAGGACTTTCTTCGCTGAAGCAAACGGACAAGTACTGTCCGTAAGGCTTAAGCAGTCTGTAAACATTGTTAATATACTTCTCTCTGTCTTCGGGAAAAATGTGGTGTAATAAGTGCCAATCATATGCAAAATCGAATTTGCCGTGCATTTCGGACATATCACCAAGAACATCAGATGTGATGAAATTGCATTCTGCACCTTTTTCTGCCGCTGATTTTCTTGCGATATCTATTGCAGATTCTGATATATCGATACCGGTAGGATGAAAGCCCTTGGCCGATAGGTAAATCAAATAGTTCCCGGTACCGCATCCTAATTCGATTACTTTGCAGGGTGTTATTTTTTCTGTCTCCACGAGATGCTTTAGAATATCAGGTGGTGTTTCTTCGTTCCACGGTATCTGCTCAGGAGGGATACTACTATATATTTTTTCCATTTGATCTTTAATCATTGAAAATTGACCTCACTATTAACCTTAAAAATCAGCCCCACCGTTTTGCTTCGCTTTTGCTTGCAAAACGAAGCAGTGAGGGCTGGATTGGGTTGTTAGATGTTATTTTATTTGTAGCAAAGTCGATTCCGTTAACTTCTTCATTTACTTTTTTGGCATTTCCTCTTTGGGTGGACAATAAGGAGCTTCAAAAATCCCTGCTTTTTCTTGTCCATTTTCCAAAACAAATTTATGTGAACCATGCAGTGCATTTCGGGTGTTAATATGCGTGATGATAACAGAGCCACTCTTGCATTTTGAAAAACTTTGTAGCAGTGAGGACAGGTCTTCTACGACCATAAAGAAACAATAATCTAGATCTGCTATAGAGTATTTTTTCATCCCTGGCTTAAACCCGAACGTCAATACCGGCGCTTTGGGATTATCCCGAGCCTCTTCCCAACGTGAAAATCCTTCATATATCCAGACTCCAAAACTACCGTCTTCACCGCTGTCGTTAAAGCAAGGTGCTGTTTTTTCTGGAGAATTATTCTCATGCTTCGTATTAATTGTGGATGCGCTCGAAGTCAACATCAAACTCGGATCAGTTAGCATCACAAAAGGTAGTAATACAACCGTTAAGCTGATAAAACTCCATATATTTTCTTTAATCATTATTTTACATATAGCGAATGCAGAGTTGTTTGTCTGGTCTGTCTCTTGTCTGGCCGGTCTGGGGGTCGATCCAAGCTATCTGATTGATATTTAAAGATAACCATCCCAATCATAAGTGTTTTCAGCCCTTACAACACCATTTTCAAGGGTAAAATCAGCATTGTAAGGAGTTATCTGTTTGCCCCTGGTATCGCATTTCTTAAACAGATGATTCTGACCCTAAAATTGCCATTCTAAGACCTAAATTAGCATAATTTTGCAAACATTATTATGTAAAGTCAAATAGTTACCGTGGTCCGACCCCGTTCCCGGGTTTGATTGTTCGGT
>CAYFYW010000085.1:0-1728 GCA_964347425.1 uncultured Nitrospirales bacterium | reverse complement strand
AACGGCTGGCGTTTGCTACCCGACTGCGCTGAAAATCCCTGCCGCAGAAATGAAAACCTGCTTTTCAAGGCCTTTGGCGGAGGTAAACCGGTACTGGTTCTGCCCTTTTAATATTACATTGTTCTTGTCCGCGATTATTTCGATCTCTTGCTCGTTGTTTCTTGCGTGGATTATGTCGGCCAGCAGAAAGGCCTTTTCGAGTCCGTCGCCGGTCTTGTAATTAACCACTTCATCAGGCTGCGCCAATCGCCTGCCATCGTATATCGAGATATTTTTCATTTGTCCGAGCCACGCATATATTTCTTCGACCGACATCGCCTCTGTAATTTGAATCGAAACAGGATTACGCTCGGCTGCTGCTTTTATGAACGGGACCCAGTCGCAGCTTTCCATATCACGATATGAATAAAAAGCAAGGTCGGCCGTCGTGTTGTTTGGGCGCACTTGTTGCAGATAGTCGATTATCTGTTCTCGACTTTGCTCTGTAGAGATTTCAATCGGGCCGGTAGGCAGGAAATTTTTATCCGGAGCCGGCAGCTTTGCTTCAGTATGAACAAAATCGGCTAACTTATCTACAAACTTTTGCGCCTCAGGGATGGTCGGCTCAATAAATTTTCTAAAGGCCATTTTGCCTTCAGCGATTCTCAAATCGGGCTTTTGCTTTTCCATAAAATCTTCAAGTTGATCACACCTAATTCTGCCGGGCAGTTGATACGGGACAAAATCCTCATCGGAAACCTCGGCAAGCAATTTATCGAAAGTCTTGTCGGCCACTCTGTAGTTACTGCCGTGTTCGTAATGAAACAAGAGCTCGGCTTTTAAGAACTGTGCCTGTCCATGACACTCGCGGCAGACCTGAAAGAATTTTTGGTAATCCCTGTTAGATCGCAGAAAACTTGCAAAGACAGAAAGGGACAATTCAACCGACAGATATGAAGCAAGCTTCTTGGTAAAGCCTTGATAAAGTCTTTTATCTATTGTGGCCCCCTTATATAAACAATGTACATAACCAGACGAATGAGCAACGATTGTAACGTTTTCGTTGCGCAGCGCCCGCTGGGCCTTGTTGGAAATGGCTGTTCCGTTAAACCACATCGTTTTTGTAACGAGCCTTCTGTTGTTAGTCAGGACCCCGTCCTGTATGTCGATGAAATTCTGTGAGTGAAGCGGGGTTAGTATCATATAAATATCTTCCAGGGGTATTCGGCATACGATAAACGCCGCCGCCGCGTATAAAGCCGATAATGAAACGCACTCCCCGGCCCATTTATTATAGCCGGCTCTGTACGGAAAGGCATTCATAGCCTCAATTGTTTCTGTCTTCCAATATGGGATTATGTCAGAGTTGTACTTATCCAGCCCAAAGTGCTTTCTGATATCCACATCAAAATAATATTTGTCACCCTCGTAGCCAAATAGAGCATTGCTTTTAGCAACATCACCCGGCGAGACAAACTTCTCAAACCGTTTGAGTTCTTTGGCTTTGCTGGTCAGTCCCCAGGTTTCAAGGTCGAGATTAAACTCATACTCATCAATTATGAATTGCTTCAGCCGCATCAATTTCTTATAGCTGCTTTTGCCCTGCAGCTTTTTGAAGGACTCCAGCTGGCGCCACTGCCAGATAATCGGACTCATAATATCAGCCAGAACCAGACTGTACATCAGCTCCGGAAATACAAATATTTCCATGTCCGAAAGCGTTATCGCAGAGGTGTATTTTTCCAATTG
>CAYFYW010000084.1:0-2815 GCA_964347425.1 uncultured Nitrospirales bacterium | reverse complement strand
GTTTATGAGGTGTTCAGCCTCCGTAAATACTTTATTTTGGACAGACACAACAGATTATATACGGTATTTTATATATTACCACATCATGATAAAACCACCCTGTCGTCCGGTGGTTCCATTTGAATACCTGTAAGAATAAAACCTTGCCGGGTTACAAAAAGTACATTCATCGGATTGCCAGATGTTCTTCTGCCGAATACCGATGGATAGTGCCTGCAGTAAATTTGCATCAGCAAGGTCTATAAAATATCTCCCATCCTTCTTATGATAATAAGGCCCTTCCCCGGATGCCTTGAGCACTGCATTTTTAACGTCGCTCCCTACATTATAACAGCACCGCCTTATGCTCGGCCCTATTGCAACCAGTATATCTCCCGCAGACGAACCGAATCTGTTTTTCATTTCCCTCAACGCATTTTTTAAAATCTGTGATACCGTACCCCTCCATCCGGCGTGTACAGCACCAATCACCCCTTTTTCTCTGTCATTTAAAAGAACCGGCACGCAGTCTGCCACCTGAACACCTATTAAGATACCTTTTTTGTCTGTTAATACAGCATCCGTCACAACAGGTTTGAAGTCCTTCTGAAGCACGTGAATCCTGTTCGTATGCTTCTGGACGGGAAGATAAATATTATTCTTTGGAATATTTACGAACTTTGAGATATCATCCAGATTACCGTTAAACAGGCTGGTGCTGAAAAAGGCAATAACTTCGGAATGATCAAATATTGCGGGCCTGATAATACTAAGCGCTTCTGCATTTTCCATTAGCAAAAATCATAACAGATTTTCAGCTTAAATTTAAACCTGGGGAAAATAAGAGGGGTTACCCCAATTTTTTTATAGGTCTCACGGACGAGTGATGCCATTACTTTTGTCATCCTCCGGCTTGCCCTGGACCATACGGTTCAGGGCTTGACCGGGGGATCCAGTTTCTCTGCATGTATATGCAATAAGCCATACCTCATCAAATATAAAAGAAGTTCCCTTAGCTATGACTTCTGGATTGTCCGATCAAGCATGCCCTCTGACTTGATCAGGGGTCGGACAATGACATAATGGTTGTTCAATCTCCCGATCAAGCATGTCCTCAACTCGATTGGGGATGCGGAATGACAGAAAATAAGGTAACCCTGCGGCAAGACCGCAGGGAATATTAATTCTAATCTAGGATTGATTTAAAAACCGAAGGAATTGTATTGATGATGTCTGATGCAACGAGTGAATGCTTTCCCTTTTTCTGAGCAACAATATCACCTATACAGCCGTGCATATACACCCCGAGAATCGATGCGTTCAGGGGGGACAGGCCCTGTGCCAGAAAAGACGAAATCATTCCGGTTAGCACATCCCCGGTTCCTGCAGTGGCCATACCGGAATTCCCGGTTGAATTTATGTAAGCAGTTCCTTCAGGTGAGGCGGCTACAGTGGGAACACCTTTAAGGACAAGATATGTCTTTGTTTTTTTGCTGAATGATACAGCCGCATTAATTCTGTCTTTCTCTATTTGTTGAGTGTTGAGTGTTGAGTGTTGACTGCTCATCAGTCGTGCCATTTCGCCGGGATGCGGCGTAAGAATAACCGGAGCTGAGGCACCCTTTAGAATACTATTTTTGTTGGTTATTGCATTTATTCCATCAGCATCAATAACAACCGGGGCATTTGATTCACTGACAATCATTCTGACGAGGTTTGATATGTCAACATCCACAGAAAGACCCGGCCCTATTGCGAGAACATTTCCTCTTTTTTTGAGGAATTCTAAAATTCCATCACCAGCTCTGAACGAAAGCGTGCCGTTACCTTTATCAGGAAGCGGCAGAATCATCTCTTCAGTGACCCTTGATTGGAAGGTATTGACCAGTGATTCAGGTATTCCTATCGTGACAAGGCCAGCCCCTGTTCTCAGACAGGCCTTTGCAGCCATAAAAGCAGCCCCGGTTTTACCTCTGGAACCGGCCACAACAAGAACATGGCCATATGTTCCCTTATGTGAATATTTTGGTCTTTCAGGCATAAGAGAAGCGGCATCTTCTCTTTGTATCAGGTTAACCTTAATGCTCTCTGATTCGAGCAGATTAGCGGGAAAACCGATATCCTCTACAAAGAGTTGTCCTGTATGGTCAGCACCGGGATAGAGTAAATGCCCTCTTTTTGGAAGGCCAAAAGTGATTGTATATTGTGCCTTCACCGCATTGCCCATTACCTGACCGGTATCTGAAGAAATACCTGAGGGGATATCGACAGCTACAACAGGGGCGGTCATTTTATTCACTTTATTCATTACTTTTGAAAGTGGATCCCTGACATCCTTACTCAATCCTGTACCGAGAAGTGCATCAACTATTATACAGTGACGGGTGACGCGTAACGGGTGACCGGTAAGAAACTTTCTAATCGGGTATATCTTTACACCAAACCTCTTTGCAGCATCATAATTTATCTTTGCATCACCTCTTAAATCCCGTGGTTTTGCAGTGAGAAATACCGTTACATCATATCCCTGATTATGAAGAACTCTCGCTATTACAAACCCGTCACCGCCATTATTACCGCCCCCGCACAAAACAAAAATCTTTGTCAGTTTACTTCCCCTTTTTTCATCAACTCGGGAAATCCCCCCCTTTAGTAAAGGGGGGCAAGGGGGGATTCTATCGACAAACAATTCATTAATCCTCTTAACCACCGCCAGCCCTGCCCTCTCCATAAGAATAGTCCCGGCAAGGCCATATTTTTCAATAGTGAGCCGGTCTATATTCTGCATTTCTTTTGCAGTTGCTACTTTAAGCATGACAGTCTTTTCAAGGCTCCT
>CAYFYW010000083.1:0-9465 GCA_964347425.1 uncultured Nitrospirales bacterium | reverse complement strand
CAGGCGGGAATCCAGACAAAAACTATATGTATGCTGGATTCCTGCTTTCGCAGGAATGACTGAAAAGGTTTTTTTTATAATTACTTATAATATTTATGAACTTAAAAAATTAACCGGACGCCAATGATATTTTACGGAGGATAAAAAGTTCTCTCGTCTGAGCACCGGCAGAGGGCTATATTAATTCACTGTTCCGATTTACTTTATCCTTAACATTTTCTACGTAGGAATTGATAAGCATTGTTGATCCTGCTCCACAACTAATGATCGACCTCATCGCATCTTCAACCGGCACATCAACGGGGTGCACATACTTTGCTTTAACATGATAAATATTGCCTGAAGTTGGATTGGGACCTGTCGGGACAAATACAGTATAACTGCCGTCTGGATGCGAATCAGTTATAAATGCAGATACAAGCGTTTCGTTTGCAAAAATCTGAACCAGGGCAACAGAGGAAAAAAAGGTCTTTTTACTGCCAAGAAACTGCATAACCGTTTCTTTAACGAGAGAGTAACCGGGGGCTGCCTTCAAAACCCGGTTTTCAATGTTTCTATAAATGAATGTGCCTAACCTCGTCCTTACGAACACACCAACAAAAAAACAAGCCGCAAGAATAACAGTTATGACCATTATGTCAGCCAGGAGCTCCTGAATCTGTGTCTGTATCGTGATTTTCATAACAAGATCTGTCAGGGGCTGAATGATATCAGTGACTAAATCAAAAAGCCACTTAAAGACAAAGAATAAAATGGCTACAGGCAATATTACAACTATGCCACCAATAACAGATGTCTTAACAAAGGTATTTAATCTCTTCATTTTAAACCCCCGGAATTCTTCTACAATTATACAACCTTCATCAGGAATTTTTCATACCTAAAAGACTGTTAAGATTCATAGCTGAAGATTTCTTTAATTTTACTTTTGAGCTCGTCAAAGCTGGATGACTTAACAACATAATGGTCTGCAGCTACCGCTGAAAAATCAGTTTTAAATGTACTGTATGCCGAACATATAATCACGGGCAAATCATACTCTATTTCCCTGATTTCCCGTAATACACTAAGACCGTCTTCCCCCGGCATTTTTATATCCAGTGTTACAAGATCGGGTTTTTCATCCTTTATCATTCTGAGGGCCATCTCGCCACTTTCAGCTGTGATGACGTCATACCCTTCATCTGTCAGCTCCTCTGTTAGCAGTAACCTTATACTTTTTTCGTCATCTACTACCAGAATCTTCTTTTTCACTTTGCTGACCTCCTTTATCCTTCAAAGGGCCAACGGCTGACCAGATAGGGTTTTAAATTTTCAAAAATAACACACTGTTGACTGATAATTTCTTCGGCCTGTTGAGATTTTAACAGCTGCGTCTTGATTACGAAGGAGGCTGTCATCGCAAAGTAAATTGGAACCAGTGATCCGATAATGGCGCTGGCATTCAGTTCATCCGGCCGCCTTTTATATGCTACTGCAAAATCATATACTGATTTGACCCAGAGATCAACGGGCAGTTCAAAATCAGAATTACCCAGTTTTGCCACTTCATGAATCTTGAAGCAGTTTTCAGATTCAAGGATCTTTTCCCACAAAGGCATATATTTTGGTACGTCTGTTTTAAATCTGTCTATCAGGTTTTCAATATCTACATCAATGGGTTTAGGAGCAAACTCCGATTCAAAGCCAAAGATAGCAGTAGGGCGGCTTCCCGTTATTTTAAGCCATTTTCCCTGATATGACTCTGTCAAACTAAAAATCGTTCCAACAACCTGTTCGAACATTGAGCTAAGGTCTTTTCCCGGATCTTTTTCCTCATGAATTTTTGCACCCAGAAAAGACTGACAGATTTTAAAATTTTCACAGATCGCTACAGTTGTCATCCATATGTCGATGCCAAACCTCGCGATATCTGTCTCCCACACATTTTTCGACAAAAGGCTTTCGACAAGTTCTAACGAAAATCCAAAATCTCCGCCTATTGGTTGACGTACGCGCCTCCCGTAAAGAGCCCGCGTTAAGGGGTATGCAATCATATTCGTAATGGTGCCATCATACTTGTGACGACTGTAATAGGGAGCAACAAATCCGAAATTCTTTGAAATGATCGGGGTTATCAATAGTTCCATCCACTCCGGTGAAATGCTTCTTATATCTGAATCAATCAGACAACCTGCCTTGACATCCAGTATCTTAGCTGCCTCAAAAATTGCCTTGAGTGCCGTGCCTTTCCCTGCTGTCCCGCGGTATTTCGTAACAAGTATCTCTGTTTCAAATGCAGGCCTGGAGATGAATGCCTGTTCAAAATAGCTTTCACCTTTAAGTGCATCAATGACATTCCGGGTTTCCTCAACAGACCCCCCCTCAGATACAAAAATCACTCCTTTATGCCGGGGAAAGTATTTTGCCAGTCCAAGCTCTCCGGCCTTTACAACATGTCCAATGGATTTGAGGCTTCCATAACTCGGAATCCCTATGATGATATCGGCTTTTTTTATTTTTCTTAATAGTTTTTGGGTCTTTTCATCGATGGCCAGCGTATTTCCATCTGCAGAAATATTACCAATCTTCAAACAGTATCTCCTTTCGCAAATACGGAAGACCAAATACTAGTACCAAGTATAGCAAAACAAGGCAGGAAGTCAAAGACCTGTCAATGCAAAAACATTTAACCCAAATAATGCATTTAGAAAACCACAGAGTTTATTATGCTTTACAAAAATATCTTTTTAGCCACAGAGGTCTCAGAGGTCTCAGAGAAAAAATTTAAGAAATAAAATTACACAACTCTGTGTTCTCAATGTCTTCACCGCTACGTGTTTAATAGTTTACGGGATTAATTGCTGTTTTCGGGGTAATGCATATCTATGAAAAACAAAGGAGAGATTTCAGGGTAGACACAAAGGAGATATTTTTTGATGATAACACAATCAGACTTTAAGTGTTGTCTTTGGCGTGCCGTTCTGTGACGGCACGCCTTTTTCCCCAAACACAGAATAGTTACTAATCAGCTGCTGATTCTACGGCTCAAGGCTGATAGGGACATCAGATTTTTCAATTTTAATCATCACGACGCCATATACAGGTAGAGTTATTTCTTTCACAAAATCCCCGCTACTACTGCCGCTTTCGATGATTTCTAATTCAGGCCCATGACCATAAAAGCTATTGGAGTAATCGCGATCAATTAGATATATCTTGTAAGTGTAATTTGGAAAGGTAATGTTTCTAATTTTAAGAGTTACATCTTTACTTAGGTCATAAGCAGAATAATCAGCATCTGTGTATATGGCTTCATCATTATTAAAGACAAAATATGTAGTTAGAAGCGAAACAGAGTTCTCATCACCAGTTGCAATTGCATAGATATCGTCATATGTATTTTCCGTTTGAAGCCTCACCCCATCTCCAAGCATGGCAAAAAGTTTGAAGGCATTAAAGCTTGCTTTGGGGATATCACTTCCATCCTGAGTAAATAAGAGAAAGCGCCCCCCATATCCATTGTCAAAATCAAATAATTTCCTCTGTGACAATTGAAAATAGCTCTGAGCCTCGATCTCTGAATCCGTTATATCAATAAGCCCTCTGGTAATGAAAGAAGCTGCATAATGAGTATCATTCCTCCTGTCGACTACCTCCTGAGAAAATTTACCAAACATACTTTCTATACTCCATTCGTTTAGCAATAATTTTGTACCTGGAAAACCCTCCTCATTCAATATATTCCTAAATTGCGAACCAACAAAAGAGTATGGATATCTTACAGCGCCTTCTCCTTGTTGCTTAAGGGCTTTGTAATAATTATATATGTCATTGACCATTATCTCTATCTGGGTATCACTAAATCCTTCTTCCCTGAATCTGGTTGTATGTCTTCTATAAACATCCTCTATTGTGAAACCAGGAAGCAAAGCCTCAAAATAGTTCGACAAATACCTATCCGTTCCATAGGCATGCCAGGATAAAAAGTCTAAAGGAAGACTATTGTCTTTAATGTTTTGAAGCAAAAATCTTGTCCACCACATACTGTTTGCTCTATACCAAATCGCTGATCCGCCCACTTTTACATCGGGATTGGCAGCTTTAACTCCTCTAGCTGTATAATTATAGATTTTATAAAAATTTTCTAAAACTTCAGGAGAACTATGTCCCAGCTCATTGAGCTCGCAATTAAAAACTATCTCTCCACCATCGTAACAGGGCATCTTCCATTTATACCAGGTAGAGCCAAGATCAACTTCGCCGAATATTTCATAATAATCGAATTCGAAGCCACGTTGCCTTAAGTCAGTAACTGCTGCCGAAATAAGATCGGCCCACTCTTGATAATTATTCGGAGGGTATTTTGCATAATTGGGCATTATTGTGAAAACCCTCTCGTCATTTGGTACAGATGATAACCACTTGGGTATTCCAGCAATTCTTAACAGAATCTTACCTTGCCGAGATTTAATATACTCCATATCATCTAACAAAGCCTCGATCGCTTCAGGATAATATGTATCTATAGGAAAATTAGTATATTCTCCAGGTGATAATTCTAAGACGTCATGCAAAAAATATGTCATTTCAAAGAAATTTGTACCGACCTCTTCAATAAACCTCTTTCTCAGTATTGTCCGGCCATTGAAATGAACTCCACCGGCAATGTTTTTGAAATTTCCAATGTTGGCTGAAACATCAACACAAACCCCTTCATCACAATAAGAAGAATAGGTAGTGGAGCTGGCATCATTAGAATATTCAGAAACACCGCCTGAATTGAAGGCTAACATATTATAGCTATATTCGGTATTTGGGCTTAAGCTTGTATCTCGATAAGATCCAGTTTCTGCCCCAACCTCAATCATAACCGATCCTTCGTCCGGGTTATAACGCCAAATTCTAAAGCCCTGCTCATTGTCGGAGTTATCCTGCCAGGTTAAATCTATCTGGCTTGAGGATATAGCAGTAGCAATAAGATTACCGGGGGCAGCAGGTTTGATTCTTATCAGCACACTATCGGAATAAAGCACATCTGTATCTACTATCCCGTTCATAGTCGTATCCACCTGGAAGGTGATGGTATGATCTCCTTTTGCCAGATTAGCTATATCCGGGATCTCATGTGGGCTAAGCTCAAATAAGGGTCCTTGATATGCCACAGCTTCTCCTTTTCTCCAGGAATCACTTGCTGCATGGTAATAGTATGGGCCAAGGGGTGTAGCTGCTAATACCCACCAGTCGGCATCCTCTCCTGCTCTATCCTGAGGAAGAAGCTCTATGCTGATAGAAAGGGTATCAGTGGGTGATATGGCTACAGATCCATCTTGGCAATTGGCCTTGATCTCAGGCAAGGGAACTGCCTCGGTCCGGGTGGCAGCTATTACGACCAGACTTAAGCTGAAGATCAGGCTGAATAATACGGGGTTAAAGTGTGCTTTTAAGCTATTCATCTTAGTCCTCCTTGTTTATTTTCTTTGCTTTCCTCAGTATTACCTACGGCTCAATGCTGAGCAGGAAGATGTCACTCCCTCCGTTACTGGTATGCTGCCCGTCACCAAAATCAACCGAGTTCTCGAAGTCGCCCGTTATTGCCACTCTGCTGTTACCACTCACGGCTATGGCTTTGGCATACTGCGTCCAGGGTCCCCAATACTGCTCTGACCAGAGATGTTCGCCCGACGCCGAGTATTTCACCACAAAGATGTCATATCCCACACTCGTAAAGGCGCCTCCGCCAAAGTCCACTTCGCCTAAGAATGACCCTGTCACAAACACATTTCCAATGCCGTCTACTGCCACACCCTCTACATAATCCGGGTTTGTACTCCCAAAACCCTTTGACCACAGGTGGTCACCATTTACTCCCGAATACCTGGCAACAAAAATATCATAGTCGCCCGCACTGCTCAGTACTCCACCCCCAAAACTCGCTGTGCCCTGAAATTCTCCTACCACAAACAAATTGCCAAGGCTGTCTGTGGCTATACCCGTGGAATAATCCCAATTTGTACCTCCAAAGCGCCTTGACCACTGGTAGTAGCCTGCTGCCGAGTACTTCGCAACAAAAACATCATAGTCGCCTGCACTGGTGAGACCACCGCCGCCAAAGTCTACCGTGTCCTGGAACTGTCCTGTAACCAGAACGTTGCCGCTTCTATCCACCGCAACTCCATTTCCCCTTTCCGAACCGGTGCTCCCAAAACGCTTGGACCACAAATGGCTTCCATCCGCTGCTGAATACTTCGCCACAAAGACATCATAATTATATCTGCCGGCGCTGGTAAGCTCACCGCCACCAAAGTCTACCGTGTCCCAGAAATAACCTGTCACGATTACATCACCATTACTGTCCATTGCAACATCAGTGGCATACTCATTGCCAGAGCCCCCGAAGGTTTTTGACCATAAGCAATCACCTAATGCCGAGTACTTGGCTACGAAAATGTCACCTTTGGCTTCACCCCTATCGGTCCCGCAGCCAAAGTCTATCTCCCAGCTCCTGCGGTCTCCTGCTATTGCCACGTTCCCGCTGGCGTCCACGGCCACGGCCTTGGCAGCCTCGTTAGAATCGCCCCCAAAGCTTTTTGACCACAAATGTTCGCCTGTTACTGAGTACTTTGCCAGGAAGATGTCAGGTGTCGTCCCTAAATATGGATGTGCCACACTGGTGAATGCTCCACCACCAAAGTCCACCGTACCATAAAACGTCCCTGTAACAAACACATTGCCACTGCTGTCTACAGCAACGGAGTAGCCAAAGTCAGTTTCAGCGTCCCCGAAGCCCCAGGACCATACGTTCGAAGTGTCTTGAGTAGTGGTACTTGTGATACTGGTATAGCCGGAGTTACCGGCTGAGTTGTAGGCTCTCACACGATAATAATAAGTTGTTGACGGACTCAGGCCAATATCAGAGTATGAGCTGACATTGACACCTGTCACATCAATCTGGCTCCACGGCCCGCCTGCATATAAAGCCCGTTCAACCTTAAAACCTTCTTCGTTATCAGAGTTATCCTGCCAGCTTAAGGTAATCTGAGTTGATGACGTTGAACCAGCAACCAGGTTGCCCGGAGCATTGGGAACTGTTGCGACAGATAAGGTCGTGGCAAAAACAGCATTTGACCAGCCAGAAGTACCTGTTGAATTATAGGCCAGTACGGTATATTGGTATGCAGTAGCCGGACTCAAACCTGTGTCTGAATAGTACTCGGTATTAGCGACCACGTCAATCCAGTACCAGCCACTGACTGAATCATAACGTAGAATCTGGAATCCATCTTCATTATTCGAATTATCCTGCCAGTTTAAGTCAATCCGACTGGAAGATATAGCTGTAGCAATAAGATCACCTGGAGCGTTGGGGAGAATCAATGAGTCTGTAACTGAAAAATCATAACTACCCTTATCCCAGATATCACTAAAAGAGGTACCTATAGTGATTTCCAAGAAATGATTACCTATATATTCGGGACTATCTGGTATGGGCAAAGAGACGTCATAATAGGTAACACTTTCCTCAGCCTCCAATGCCATCGGCCCGTATATCGGGCTGCCGTAGGTGAGTTCCGCTCTGGTGCTGTCCCAGACATCGATGACCCCGTAGAATGTCTGGGGCTGGATTGTATTGTTAGTTAAGGTAACATCAAAAAGAAGGTTTTCACCTGTCTGAACAATGGTTGAGTGTGGTGATAAATATACAGAAACTGAAGGTTGAGCCTCAACAGTTGAGTAGCCCAACGTTAAAATTAACAAAAGAATTACCAGAAAAATATGTCTTGTTTTCATACATAACCTCCGCCAAATATATTATTTTCTTACAATTTTTCATCCCATTTTCTTTATATCTGACCCAATCAAAAGGCTTTTAATCCTTTTAATCTCAAAAAACCCAATAAAAAAACCTGCTTCCTCAAAGGGAAACAGGCTTTTATCTTCATCCTCGAGATAAACTCTGGATAAGCCCTGTTTCTTCGGCAGCCCGGCTACCCCGATACTTCGGGACCCGTGGCTTTGTGCCCTCCGGTTACCCAGAGTTTACCTTTTCGGAAACGGTAAAACTCTTCTTCTTTCAAAGAACAAATTTTTTTACTTTTCTCAGTCTCAAAGATATCAATAAAATTTACAGTTTTCCGTGATTCGTATCACAAGTTAATTCTTTTTTACTTGAAACTATTTAGCCACTGACAAACACAGATTTAATAGCCACAGACTTACACAGATTTAAAGCAAGAAAAACTTTATTTAGCCACAGAGGTCACAGAGAAAAATAAGAAAAGATTAATTAATTCCTAAGTAACACTCATGCCGAACATGTCGGCACAAAGGAACATGAAGATAATCCCCCTCTTCTTTAGTAAAGGGAGGATTTGAAAAAGGTCTATGAGTGGACAGGTTTACCCTTGCGGAAGCAGGGGTGGGAATGACGAAAGGGGATTGCAAATTAAAGTGGGTAAAAGGCTTTTTCGCCAGGATATTATGAATTTAGAGGAGTCTGAGCTAACTTGATGATCAAAAAAAAGGGGCGCTTAATGCGCCCCTAAAGAAATTTGATTAACTTAAATGCTATTGGCAATTGTCTATTGTGCATCTGTTTTGTCCTGCGTGATTGCACGCTTTAGAGCTACTGGCAGGCCCAGGTGGGTCAAAGCACAGACTCGGATCCGGGCTTTCACACAGCTCCCGATCGTGGCAGTTATCAGGATTCGGCATGCATTCACCAGAGGCGCAGTCTGAATGAGAGTTGCACAACTCTACCGCATTTCTATTTGTCCTATTGAAGATAAAATTGTTCTGACAGATTCCGAACCAGCATTCACCGGTGTAGTAAGTACCGCCGTTGTTCCAGCAGTCAATCTGGTCAATACAATCTTCCACATCCGTTTTGGAAGCCTCATCTCCCATCATACACGCCTCGTTGCATTTCACGATATCAAACGGTACTAAGTTTATGCATTCGGCCGCAGTGGTGGCACCGCTTTGCACACAGTTCAGGGCAGCCGCCGTCAGGTGGCGATAAAATTGTCGCTGTTTAATGCCCTGGACCCTCACACATAAGGCCTCAAGAGCTGAGTCAAGCGAACCAACTGGAATGGTTTCGGTGATCTTCTGACCACAAATCGTAAATCCACCGACCGCATCCAAAACAGCCTGCGTGATGTTATGACTCCCTTTATCGATTTTCTCGATTCCACCATGTGTGGCCCAGAATCCAGGTGTCCGGCAGATTGCAGTGAGTTCCACACCACATATCGGGTCGATTGTCGGGTCAGGCTTGCACACACCGTCATCCGGATCGCAGCACTCGTCAGGCAAATCAGGTTCACATGTCACCACAATGTGATCCTGAATACAGACGCCGGCCTCACAGCCGGCCTTTATACACTCATCAGCATTGAGATCTGTGCAGGGTGTGCTGTTTGGCTCTTGAACATGAGCAGCCACGCAAACGCCGGCCTCACAGCCCGGCATCTTACAGTCGCC
>CAYFYW010000082.1:0-4467 GCA_964347425.1 uncultured Nitrospirales bacterium | reverse complement strand
TGAAATAGTAATGTTTTCTCCAGCATTAGCAACTGGGGGATTATTTGTGATAAGCGGTACGCCGTCAATCAAACCCTCAAGGATTGCACTCTGACTGTCACCGCTAATATCGCCGGCGTATGTGAACAATGTCATCTTCATACCGGCAATAGTCTGAGAACCCAAAACCGTCTGAAGATCAAGTATATAATTTGAAGCAGGTGTGCCCGGGTCTAAAGCAATATCTGTTAAATTCATAGTTGGGGGGTTGTTAACATCAAGATCAGGATTTAAGCGCCACAAACCATTTATCAGCACAAATTCGATATTCCTTAAAGTAGCAGAGAAATAGGTAACATTACCGTCGGTTATTGTGATAATAGCGTCGGTGAAGGTATAATCACTGGTCCTGTTGGCGCCCGAGACGGTTATTGTCTTGTTGATAATATTATCAACAGCCGGATCGCCGGTCGAGCTTCCGTCCAAATAAACTACCGAACTAACAGTGGTGTACAAGAAAACCAGCTCATCGTTCGTTCCGTTATCCAGATAGGTCTGCATTAAACCATTAAATAAGGCATGAGGTAGAGCGGTTTCTGACCAGCCGTTCCCTGCCAAGATACAAACAGAAAATAAGACAACGACCGCTAATACTAATTTTCTACTAATTCCTTTCATTTTTATGCTCCTTTCATACACATCAGTAAATTTTTTTTTGAACTAAAACGAATCCAAAATAGAAGATTTATTAATTGACTTGGGAAGCTTATTTGCTTCTTTTTCTTCTAAAATGTCTGAATGCCAGCGTTGCCCCGCCGGTGATAAAGAGAATTGAACTTACAGGTTCAGGGGTAACTGAAAACGAGCCTGTTACAGAACCGGATTGATCCTCTGTGAAATCTTTTGCTGTAGTACCCCCGAAGGTAAATTGCATATAAAGATCACCCCAGTTCCAATGATTAGATGGCGAGCTTATATCATCAATGAACCTCGAATTAGTATTACCTGGATAGGTATTAATACCCTTTACATTATTCAAATTGGAACCTACATTAACTTCATACGTAGATCCGTCCTGTACTACCGTAAAGTCATCCACGAATGCAGTTAAGACGGTATTATTGTTCTTATCAAACACCTCAAAGGTCATATTGCCGGTACCGCCTACTGATGAACCGAAAACCATACTGTCTTCACCGCCATTGAAAATATTACCGCCGCGTGGATATTTTGAATCCCCGGAATCAACCTGGATTCCGATTCTGAACCATCCACCTATTAAGTCATCTGTACAATTAAAAGGAGGGAAAGTTAAGCATGGGCCGTCAGTGTAATATAACGAACTTATGGTATCTATTTTAATTGACAGTTCATTATCGGTCGCAGTGTAATCAAACGATCCTGAATAAGAAAAGTAAGGTGCATAAGGCGCCGCAAGAACTGTGCTTGATATGAGAAAAAGACTCGTTAATAAAATTACTCCTACTAATAATTTGCTAAGGAGAGTTTTCACGATTATACTTCTCAGCATATCGAATCCTCACTTTCTCCTGTAAATTAATGTTCCCTAATTATTAAAGAAAAGAATTATACTATAACTATATTTTATAGCTTACTATGACGAAAAAACCATGTCAAGTCTTTTTTCATTTGCTTATAGCATCTATAAATATTATTTATTAGCCTGTGTGCGCAAATAGGTCAATACCATTGAAATAATATCCGAAAATGATTATTGACAACCAGTGAAAATACTGATAAGTTAAAAAAATCTTTACTAAGGGGACTAAATGATATCGATTATCATTATCGTTACTGTCTGCATTGTTTTTTATGTCGTGGGGTACAGATTTTATCTGAATGTGCTTGACCGTAAAGTAGTTAAACCTGACGACAGTCGCCCTGCCCCCTCTGTGAGCATGCAAGACCGCATCGATTTTTACCCTGCCAAGAAACCGCTCCTTTTCGGGCACCACTTTGCCTCTATTGCAGGGGCAGGCCCCATCATAGGGCCTATCGTGGCTATCGGATATTTCGGATGGCTCGCAACTTTAGGATGGATTATGATAGGAAACCTTTTCATAGGGGCTGTCCATGATTATATGAGCCTGATGTCCTCTGTCAGAAACCGTGGGGAGTCAATTGCCAACATAGCGGAGCGCACCATGGGTATCAGAGCAAAAGCAGTTTTTTCATTATTCTTATGGGCAGCAATGGTGCTCATCGTAGCAGTATTCGGCGTGGTTGGTGCATTAACCCTGGTCAAGGCCCCTCAAATGGTTATCCCCACATTTACCCTCATCCTCATAGCATTACTCTTCGGGTGGGCTGTTAATCAAAAAGGCCTTTCGCTAATGTGGGGAACGGTCCTTGCTGTTGGCGCCAATGTTGTGTTTATCATAGTCGGCTACCATAATCCCGTCACTTTGCCACAGGAAGGTGTTTTAGGATTATCACCGACAATGTTCTGGTTTATGGTCCTGATGTTTTACGCTGCCATGGCATCTATTCTGCCGGTACATGTTTTGCTGCAGCCCAGAGATTACATAGCCACGTTTAAACTCTATGCGGTCTTATTGTTCGGTGTGCTGGGGGTGCTCGTTATTCATCCTTCCCTGAAGGCCCCTGTATTCACATCTGCGATAACTGATGGCGGCCCTGTCTGGCCAATGCTTTTTGTTACCGTAGCGTGCGGTGCCATATCCGGCTTTCACGCGTTAGTTGCCGGGGGCACTACTTCCAAACAACTGGCAAAAGAAAGTGACGGGAGGGTAATCGGGTATGGTGCCATGCTGGTAGAGGGTCTACTCGCTGTTATTACGCTTGTTATCGTCGGTGGAGGACTATACTGGATTCTTCCTGAGGGTATGGATTCTGCCAGATTCAGCTTCCATGAAGTTAATCAAAAGGGCTGGATAGTGACCTTTGGAACTGGTTTCGGCAACATTGTGGGCGACGCACTTCCCTTTATCGGCTTCGGGATTGCATCAATGTTCGCCATGATAGCACTGAAGACCTTTGTCCTTACGACCCTGGACACCGCTACCAGAATCACGCGGTTTATTGTCCAGGAGTCCGTTGGCCATAAATTCAGTTTATTCGCCAACCGCTATGTGGCTCTGCTGTGTACCATTGTCCCTGCATTTTATCTCGGATATTCGAATAGCTGGAAAAAAATATGGCCTGTATTCGGAGCCACCAACCAGCTCGTGGCGGCACTTGCACTTTTCGTAATTTCATCTTACCTCATAGGTATAAAAAGACCCACCAAATATACCGTTATCCCGGCATTCTTTATGATCGCTACCACTATCGCTGCTTTGCTGTGGCAGGCATTCAATCCTTCAGGATTTTTCTTTGGACCTGAACCCAACATGTTTCTCGGTGTGAGTTGCCTTGTTCTGGCAGTGTTAGCTGTCTTTGTAGGTGCAGAGGGAATCAAAGTCCTGATGACCAAAAAAACAGCTCAGGATTTTTTTTCCGAGCCAGAAGAGGCGTAAACATCCCTGATATTTAAAAAAAACCGGACAACCCAAACTTTTTTCCTGCCTGGCAACGTAATCTTAACCGTAACCTTACTGTCATATTTGCTATTATATAACTCATGATTGACATCGCTAAAATTACCGTCGTATTCATTATCATTGTCATTCTTTTGAAAAGGCGATGGAACCTTGGCCCTGTTATGGCTCTCTCTTCTGTGATCCTTGCTGTCTTCTATATGCTGAAACCGCAGGATTTCCTTATGGCCTTTCTGAAAGCCTCTACAAACGCAACAACCATTACTTTAATCCTGGCGCTTACTCTCATAAGGGTATTTGAAAACATCATGAGAAAAAAGGGAATCATGCAGGAGATGATGAATTCGTTCAGAGGAGTGGTCTTGGACAGGAGAGTATTAATGGCTTCAATGCCTGCCCTGATAGGTCTTTTGCCATCCATGGGAGGTGCCCTTTTTTCAGCACCAATGGTCGAGGAGGCATCAAAAGGAATGGATATAACCCCTGACAAAAAGGCTTTTGTAAATTACTGGTTCAGGCATCCGTGGGAATTTGTTTCACCTCTTTATCCCGGCTTAATACTTGCGTCTGCAATAACCGCATACTCACTCAGGGATTTAATACTTGTAAATCTCCCGTATGCCCTGTGTCTCATATCAGGAGGAATAATCTGGGGATTAACGGGGCTTGGAGTTCAAAAAGAAGGGTTCAAAAAACTGTCAAAAGGCGGGGTCTTAAGCTTTCTTCCTCTAGTTCTGATTCTCCTTATGGTCATAGTATTTCATCTTGATTTGTCAATTAGCATAGGTACAGTCACAATCGGGCTGTTTATTGTTTTAAGATACTCTTTCAAAAATATTATTCAGACCTTCAGAGAAGGGTTCTCATGGGAGATTGTGATCATAATCCTCGGGGTAATGACTTTTAAGAAGGTCATGGAGTCTTCCGGCGCAGTTACAAACATAAGCATGTATTTTTCAGAAGAAGG
>CAYFYW010000081.1:0-6183 GCA_964347425.1 uncultured Nitrospirales bacterium | reverse complement strand
AAGTTAGTAATAGAAAGAGCTGCCAATAATGAACTCAAGAGAGCATTTCTGCTTTGTCAGAATATGCAAATAATTCAGGGGATTGACATGTGTATCAAATGCAATCCCAAAGTGATACTCTTCTACATGGATAATCAGAAAACTCCAGTATGTTAACTTAATTATTGGCCGTTTTACGCTTCTGAAGTTTCGTGCTTTTGAGCGCTGAATACTGCACCGGCATCCATCAAAGATTATTGAAAATGAAGACTTATTCAATGTCTTTGGTTTTTGGTATAAATTTTAAGAATACCCAAACCCAAAGGGTTTGGAGATATAAAACGTAAAGAAGTGTTCTCTAACAGTCTCCCATTCATATCTGAATAGATCGGGGGATGACTGGAAGAGAAGGAGGAAAGTATGACATTATCTGAAAAATGTTCGGCTTGCCGTGGCAAGCTCGTAGAGAAAGAAATAGAGAAGTTTCTGAAGAGTAACGGAGATACAGCTGTTTTAAAAGTTAAGGTTGAGGTATGTTTACGGTGCGGCATGAGATTTTATGCTCCTGAGGCTATTAAAAGGATTATTGAAGTGAATAAGAAATTTAAAAAAGGACAAACTAAAGGCTTTATTTTGACCGGTAAAAGTTACAAGATCGCTTGAGGCTCGGTGAAGTTCAGCGAATGAACTCTACCTTAGACAGACTTTTATGGGTAAATCTGTCAATCCACTCGTATAAAGGGATAACGCTGCAACTGCTCTCTGTTCCAGAGCGAAAGTCCGGCCCACTGCGTAACAGTCTCAACAGCGACAATGACATCCGGATTTTCAAAGGTAATACGACCGGGGTTACCAGCCTTTTTCAATTCTTCCAGTAAAATATTGTTGAGGAAATGTTCTTCTTCAAGACCGGAAAGTCTTCCTTTAAATCCACGGCGATGCATTCTCACATGAAAACTTTTTCCTGCTAATTCAGAGACCCATGCCAGAACGACCTTTTTTGACTTACTCTCAAATTCTTCAGGTGACTGAAAAATAAAAGTGCTCGTAACAGGCATTAACCTCGAAAGAAAAGATAAAAAATCAGGCGCTTCCAGTGCCCTATGACGTAAACTCTCAAGCATTTGATGTACATCGTTTGCTTTCATTACAAGGACATTGAAAAAATCAGTCCGTTTTACTTGTCCAAAATCACCGAGAATTTGACACGCCCGTTTAAAACCATGTTCGTGAACGGTAATCACTACATTCCATTCCTGCATAATGTCCCTTTTTCCTGTAATTTTTTAGGTAAGGAATCTTATTAAATTATATCATGCCCTGGTTGAGGATAATTTTCCGCACTTTTGCACCTTTTAACAGTAGAAGCCTGCTGAAATAAAGATTACAATAGTAGTAAAGGAATTCCTATTATGAAAGGACATCTCAAATCGGAGAGAATATTTTCAAGGATGGTTGAGCTGAGGAGGGCTATCCACAGCTATCCGGAACTCGCCTTCAGGGAAGAGAAGACGGCCACGCTTATAATAAATGAGCTTGAGAGGTTGGGAATCCCTTATGAATACGGCGGGGTAGGAGACGGTGTGGTTGCAAGGATTGGGAGCTATGATAACTATCCAACCGTGGCGCTAAGGGCAGAGATGGACGGACTCCCCGGTGATGAAAATACCGGCCTTCCCTTTTCTTCCAGAAATAAGGGGAAGATGCATGTTTGCGGCCATGACGGCCATATTGCTATGGTCTTAGGGGCTGCTGCCCTTTTAAGGGGCCATCCTCCGAAGGGAAACGTTGTCTTAATATTTCAGCCCGGCGAAGAGAAGGGGGGCGGTTCATTAAGGATGATTGAAAGGGGAATGCTTAAAGGGGTAAATGCCATCTTTGCCGGCCATGTGACCCGCCATTACAGGGTTGGAGAGATTATGGTCTCCGGAGGACTGATAAGTGCCCAGTCTGACGGATTTACCATAACAGTGAAAGGTAAAGGAGGACACGGAGCGAGGCCCCACGAGACGGTGGATGCTGTAGTGGTGAGTGGCCTTCTGATAATGGCCGTGCAGACCCTCGTTTCAAGAGAGATAAATCCGGCCCATCCATCGGTGGTCACCATAGGAAAGGTTGAGGCCGGCAGTGCGGGAAACGTAATCGCAGATGAGGCGATCCTCAAAGGCACCATAAGGACAACCCTCCCTGAGGTCAGAAAACACCTGATGGACGGGCTTAAGAGGATGGCCCGGTCTACAGCTGAACTCCACAACGCTACTATCAAGGTCGAAATAAGAGAGGGGTATCCGCCGGTTGTAAATGGAGAAGAGGAGACAAAGATTGCCCATAGGGCGGCCTATAATGTAGTGGGGAGTAAGGGGGTAGTTGCCATGGATCACCCCAGCATGGGTTCCGAGGACTTTGCCTACTACCTGAAAGAGATCCCCGGTTGTTATGTCAGGTTTGGCGCCCGTCGGGAAGGGTGGGAGAATATCCCCCTCCACAGCCCCTCTTTTGACTTTGATGAGGAGGTGCTAAAAATAGGTGCTGCCTATTTTGATGAAGTGGTAAGGATGGCACTTCGTGAGATTGCAAAAGGGAAGAATCATGGTGCTTGAATTTAAACCATCTGCAGATACGGCCATAGGTATGGAGATGGAGTTTCAACTCCTCGATCCTGTGAGTTTTGATCTTGAAGACGGTATTCTGCCACTCCTGGAGTTATGCTCCGACAATCCTTATATAAAACCTGAGTTCAATCAGGCCACTGTGGAAATAAACTCAAGGATATGCGGTAATATCAATGAATTAGAGCAGGATGTCGTCTCTCTGGTGTCAACCATCAAAGAAAGGTGCCGGGACGTTGGAATGGCCATTTCCGGCGGCGGTACCCACCCTTTCTGCAGTCGTCTCGCTAGAATAACACCCCTTCCTCGCTACCTCGACCTTGAAAGGATGGGAGGTTATCTTGGTCATACATTGATAACCTATGCCTTGCACGTACATGTAAGTATGACCACCGGTGAAGAAACCATTTCTATAATGAAAAATCTTAGACCATACCTGCCCGTGCTTATGGCACTTTCTGCAAGTTCGCCTTTCTGGTGGGGACATGACACCGGCTATGCCTGCTACCGCCAGAGGGTCCTGGCTGCAATGAGGAGTTATGGAATACCACCTTACTTTGAAAGCTGGAGAGATTTTTCCAATTTCTTTGAAAGCGCGACCCGTGCCGGTGCCTGTAACTCATTAGTGGATATCCATTGGGATATCCGTCCCAGGCCGGACATGGGAACCCTTGAGGTGAGGGTGATGGATTCTCAGCCTACTATTAGAGAGGCTGTTATCCTTTCATCTTTTGTTCATGTACTGGTGGAACACATCAGGAAGAGATGGAAATCAGGGGAGAACGAAGGAGTCTTAAAATCTTTACCATTATGGGCTGAAAAGGAGAATTACTTCCGTGCTACCCGCAGCGGTATCGATACAATATACATAGAGGATGCATCGGGAAAGACCAGGCCGGTCAGGGGTATAATTGAGGATATAATAGAGGACATTTCCGGGACAGCAGAAGACATGGGGGAGATTGAATATCTGAAACAACTTGGGAGGGTACTTGACGACGGCCCGAGTTACATTCGCCAGAGGAAAATATTTAAGGAGAGCGGGTCGCTAAGAGAGGTTTCCGCCTCTCTTGTCAGGGAACTGAAGGAGGATTTAGGGGTCAGGTATCAACATTTGACATAAGAAAAGGGATAGACACTAATAATTCTCAATTTCCATCTGTTCAAATAAGTCCCTGCAAAGGGACTCTGCAAAATGCTGGTGTTCCTTAACACTTTCCTGAAATTTATACCAGTGGGATTTCTTATAATCTTTCCTCCATATATGCTCGTCAGGGAAAAGCTTTATAATGCCCCTGATTCCCTTTTTCTGTACATCGGGTAGTCCCTTGATTTTTGTCTTCACTGCTTTTTTAAACCATGCGTCAGCCCTGTATTCTCCTATACCGGCAGCTACTGCCCTGTATCTCTTTATCCTGTCTTTTTTCCCTGTTTCAGATTCAGCATATTCCTGACCAACCGCCTCATCAAGCACTTTTTTTAATCTTTCCCATTCGTGTCTGACAGTGTTTTTTTTAATATTCCTATCAAGGCTTTTGAGATATTTTCCAAACACGTTCTCAGAAGCCTCAAGAAATCTCCTCTTATTGCTTATAACCCTGCCGGTCTTTATAAGTCTCCGGTCTTTCCAGATAAGACCCGGTATGTCAGGGTCGTGCAGGGCATCTGCATGTCCGATGTTAGGGGTAAGTAATTCCCTTGCCCCACTCATAGCATTAAAGTGTTCATAGAAGCCAATGAAATTCTGGTGTGCCCATGTATCCATATAGCTGTGAGTTGCTATGCCTATTCTGTACGGGTTAATCGGAGAAATGGACAGTGCCTCATCAATCAGCATATTTGATATTTTACTGTTGGCAGTGGTATTTAAAAGGTGCATGCATCCGTCCCTGCGCTTTGCAGAATCATCAAAAGGATTGCCGGGGATAAAATGAAACAGCGGATATATCCTCATAAGTTCATTTTTCGGTCTGGTGATATCCAAAGTCTGGCTTATATAATTGCTGTATTCGTCAGCCTTTGATTTATTGACGCAAAAAATAACGTTGTTGTCATCAACATATTGTGATGAATAAGCAATGAGATAAGCATCGTCCTTGCTGAATCCCGCCCTTTTTGCAACGATATACGTTACGTAGTAATGAAATTCGACATCCATTTTATCACCTGCTTTATATGGTCCTTACTTAATCACATTTGCCATATTTCAGATTATATAGGATTCACTATACATCATGCACAGTTTTAGAAAAAACCTCATTAATGTAAAATACTCTAAATGGATTCATTCGATGAAAGACTTGCAAAGGCAGTAAAACTTCTTAAAGTATCAAGCGATATTACCGCATTCACAGGCGCCGGGATATCCACTGAATCAGGCATATCAGATTTCAGGAGTCCGGGCGGGGTGTGGGACCGCTACAGGATCGTCACCTATCAGGAGTTTGTATCGAGCAAGGAGGCACGGATTAAGTACTGGCGCATGAAAAATGAGCTGTTTCACGAGATGAAAGACGCACAGCCGAACAAGGCACACACAGCACTTGCAGAGCTTGAAAAAACCGGGAAACTTCACTGTCTTATTACCCAGAATATAGACGGTCTTCATCAAGATGCGGGAAGCTCAGGTGTCATTGAGCTTCACGGCACAAACAGAAAAGCGGTATGTCTAAGCTGCGGGCAGCTATGGCCCATAGAGGATATACAGACAAGGCTCGATGCAGAAGGTTTCGAACCCGCATGTGATGCCTGCAAAGGCTACATCAAACCGGCCACTGTTTCCTTTGGACAGGCAATGCCTGAACAGGAGATGACGAAAGCTTACGAGTGTGCTGTAAAATGTGACCTTTTTCTTATGATTGGCTCGTCTCTCCAGGTCGAGCCGGCGGCCTCCATCCCGAGAGAAGCCCGCGGAAACGGGGCAAAGCTCATATATATAAACCGCACAGCCACCCCCTCAGACCATCTTGCAGAAGTCCTTTTCAGGGAGAATGCAGGAGATGTGCTGTCGGCAATGGTGGAGAGACTTAAACAATAAAACCCTGAAGCCTGCACTTCAGCGTTCCCCTCCCTCAAGTGTAATTATATCAACAAGCATTTGCAACGAAGCATTTAGCGTAATAACCGTCAATATTGGTATTTGCGTAATTCAGCAAATTTAAAAATCTTATACGTTCTATAAAAAATCCAATACCACTTGACATATTGATTTATTTGGTCTATATCATACATAAGACAAAAGAGACTCTTATGAATAAAAGAGCCTTTGAAAGAATATCTTCGAACTTAAGGACAGAATTTTTCTGGGGTCACGAAATAAATTCTGGAACGGTAAGGAATCTCTCAGAAAATGGGATGTATATTAAGACGAAGATGTGTTTCCCGATTAGATCGAAGTTTGAAGTGCTCATTCCCCTGAACGATGAGGTTTTGAAAATACCAGCAAAGGTTGCCCGCCTTGTAAAGACACAAGACCTTTATGATGCCATGTGTGTTGAACTTTTAGATCCACCAAAAAAATATTTGGAATTTGTCTGCAGTCTTAGAAGGAAACCTGTTGAACGCCTACAAGCAGTGAATAGAAAAAAGAAGACCT
>CAYFYW010000080.1:0-4364 GCA_964347425.1 uncultured Nitrospirales bacterium | reverse complement strand
GATGCCGTCTCGATAGATAGTTTATTTTGGGAGGGTATAAGCTGATATAATGATTGGGTCAGGTAAAATTAATAATGAGTAAGCTCCGGAAGACCCTTCTGATATTTTTTATTCTCTCAATTGCTGTACACGCAACTGCTGCCCAGAAAGAAGAGATTATTTTTGCCATTTCACCTATGGCATCTCCTGTTTCCACTCTTTCAAATTATAATGATTTTATCAAGTATCTTTCCGACAAGACTGGCATAAAGGTAATCCCTAAACTGCGGAGAACGTACGAAGAGATTAACTCCCTTTTGAAAAGTGGCAAGGCACAGTTCGCACTTACATGCACGGGTGCATTCTTAAGTGGCAGATTTGACTTCGGACTTGAGCTCCTTGCGGTGCCGGTTATAAATAGCAGAACAAGTTATAATTCCTACATCATTGCAAACAGGAAAAGTGAAATAGAGACTTTCTCTCAGCTTCAAGGAAAGGTATTTGCTTTTACAGACCCACTCTCATTGACAGGGAGGCTATATCCTCTGTATCTCCTCAGTACTATAGGGGTAATATCGCAGGAATTCTTTGAAAAGACCTTTTATACATCAAGTCATGAAAAATCAATATTATCCGTGGCAAACGGTCTTGCGGATGGGGCAGGAGTTGACAGTCTGATTTTTGAAGATATGAAGAGAAAAGAGGCTCCATCCATTGACAGGGTAAGAATAATAAAAATATCACCGCCTTACGGCATACCGCCCATTGTAGTATCTCCTATTACAGAAAAATCAACCAAGCAGCTTATATTAAAGACTCTTATTAAGATGGCAGAGGACACTGCCGGGAGAGAGATTCTCCGCGGACTCCTCATCGAAAAATTTATCCTGCCTGACCCTGCTATTTATAACACCGCTGCAAAACTGAGACGGGCAAGATTGGTAAGGTGAGAGTTAAAAAATTCTATGACAGCATAGCTTTTCGTATCTCTGTCACCATAGCCGTTGTAGTTGCTGCTTCAACCCTGGTTGTTGGCTGGCTGATTCTGAGAGAAGAGAGAAAAACCCTCGAATCTGAACTCCAGAACAAAGGAGAATATCTTGCTGAAATAATGTCCCATCATGTAGTAGAGCCGCTCCTTTATGAAGAGCGTTATGCGATGTTTTCTCTTCTCAATGCAGCCATGATAGGCGAAGAGAGTCTTATTATGCGCGCCGATGTCTATGATAAAAAAGGAGAATTACTGGTCACGGCATCCAAGGATGAAAAGTGGCAAAAGATAAAACTGCCATCATATAATTTTGAAAATCCAATAGACGATGTAGATATCCGGGAAGACAATATCCTGCCGATTTATCATTTAGCTTTACCCATTAAAGTAGAAAAGCTTGGAACTATAGGATTTCTCAGACTGTGCATAACAAAAGAGTTCCTCAACGCTACCCTTAGGAACGTAAGACTGAGGCTTTCTCTTCTGGCTGCAGCAGTTATCTTTGTCGGCATAATGTTGGGACTCTGGATGGCGAGAAAGATTTTGAAACCCATTCTTGTTCTGAATAAAGGTGTAAAGGTGGTCGGTGAGGGAGAGGTCGGTGTTGAGATACCTGTGGTTGGAGAGGGTGAGATAAAAGAGCTGGCACTGTCTTTTAACAGGATGTCCGCGAAACTTAAAGAACAGATTGATGTTATAAAGGCCGCCCAGGAAAATCTTGTCAGGACAGAAAAACTCTATGCTGTTGGAGAGTTTTCTGCAGGAGTTGCACATGAGATAAAAAACCCCCTTACATCTATCAAAATGCTTATGCAGACTTTACAGCACAAAAGACAGGCTATATCCAGCAAAGATTTTGTAATTATCGAGGGAGAGATAAACAGGATAGACCGTATCGTAAAAGAGTTTCTTGCGTTTGCAAGACCTGAAACGATTGAAAAGACAGATGTAAATATAAATAATCTCCTTGAAGAAGTTATCACCATAACAAGGCCAAAGATGAAGCAATTTAAAATACAACTTGATCAGAAGTTTTCTTCTAACCTGCCTGTAATTAAAGGAAATCATGATGGTCTCAAACAGGTTTTCCTGAATATTGTTCTTAATGCGATACAGGCAATGGATGGCAGAGGTGGCACATTGAGCATAGAGACATCAGCTGATGAAAAGATTCTGTTAGTTGTGATAAGAGATGACGGCGTTGGGATTTCTGGTAAGAATCTGAAACGAATTTTTGACCCTTTCTTCACGACAAAAGAGGAGGGTACCGGCATGGGACTTGCCCTAACTTATAAAATTGTAAATGACCACTCCGGTAAAATTGATGTGGAATCAATACCCTGGATTGGTACAATGGTGAAGGTGGAGCTGCCTTTATGAGGACACTTCTCATTGTAGATGATGATAAAGCAGTAAGATACTCTTTTAAGAGGATGTTTGAGGATGAATTCAGGATTTTAACTGCTGAGGACGGATTTTCGGCTCTGACTATTCTTGATACAAATTATATCGGTGTAGATGTTGTTTTCCTTGATGTCAGAATGCCAGGCATGGGGGGGCTGGAGGCGCTTAAAAAAATCAGGGATATAACAAAAAACATTCCTGTCATTATGATGACTGCCTTTGGTGATTCTGACACTGCCATTGAAGCTATGAAAGAAGGTGCATTTGATTACCTTACAAAGCCTCTGGACGGTAATGAGCTAAAAGAGGTAATTGAGAAGGCGCTTACATCGGCGAGGCTTCAGCAGGAGGCTTCCTGTTGTGTCGAGATGGGAAAGCTTTCAGATAAAAAAGAGTCAATCGTGGGGAAAAGTCAGGCAATTCTTGATGTGTGTAAAATGACCGGTCGGGTCTCCAACACAGATGTGTCCGTACTTATAACTGGAGAAAGTGGCGTAGGAAAGGAGTTGGTGGCACGGGCAGTATACAACCACAGTACCAGAAAGGGTAGACCCTTTATGGCTGTTAATTGTGCCGCGCTTCCCGAGGGAGTGGTTGAAAGCGAATTATTTGGCTGCGAAAAAGGGGCGTTTACAGGGGCAGAAAAGAGAAGAATCGGGAGGTTCGAACAATGTGACAGGGGAACCATCTTTCTTGATGAAATCGGAGACATGAGCCCCTCAACCCAGGCAAAGTTGCTCAGGGTCTTACACGATGGCAGTTTTGAGCGTGTCGGAAGCAATGAGACAATCAGGTCTGATGTGCGGATAATTGCTGCGAGCAATAAAAATCTCCATGATGAGGTAAAGCATGGCAGATTCAGGGAGGATCTGTTTCACAGGCTAAATGTTTTTTCAATACATATACTTCCGCTCAGGGAGAGAAAGGAAGACATACCGATTCTATCAGAATACTTCCTTTCAAGGACAATAAAAGAGACAGGCAGGCAGATTAAAGGGTTCTCTCAAGATGCAATTAAACTGCTCATGTCATATCACTGGCCGGGCAATGTCAGAGAGCTTAAAAATGTTATAAGAAGGGCTGTGGTAATTGCAGGTGGAGAGGTTCTTGGCGTTAATGACGTTATTTTAAATACTGAGCCTTGTAATAAAGAAGATTTAAAGGAGCTTTCCGTGGTAATAGATGAAATATTTGAAAAGTCGTTTATCTCTAAAAGCCCTTCAGCCAGTTATCACTCTATCCTCTCAAGTGTAGAAAAATGCCTTATTGAAAAGGCACTTAGTGTAACAAAAGGGAATCAACTCCAGGCATCTGAACTGCTCGGTATTTCCAGAGTTACACTAAGGAAAAAAATGCAGGATTACAACATCGCATCTGAATAGAACATGTCCATTACTGTACAGCCTCTGTACAATTTAATCAAAGGTTAGTTTGTTAAAATAAAGAATTTCCTGCCTAAAATATTCCGGAACAATATTTGCAATTAAACTGATTCAATTAATTGCTGAATTTGTTTCAGCATTGATTTTTGTTGTTTAATCAAACAAATAAATTCAAATAATACTCGAAAAAAACTATTTTGAATAAGGAGGTTTAAGATGCCACAAACAACTTCAATAGGCATATTGCTGGCGTTTATCCTGGGTATTTATTTTTTTTCAGTTGCAGTTTATGTCTTGCGGGAATACGAGAGGGGTGTTGTCTTCAGGCTCGGCAGGTTGATACCCGTGAGAGGACCCGGTCTTGTAATAATCATACCGATTATCGACAGGCTTGTCAGGGTAAGCCTGCGGACTGTTACTATTGAGGTGCCTGTACAGGATGTAATTACGAAAGACAACGTATCGGTCCAGGTAAGTGCTGTTGTGTATTTCAGGGTTGTTACGCCTGATAAATCCGTAACAGAGATTGAAGATTTCCAATACGCTACATCACAGATATCTCAAACTACCCTGAGGAGTGTTTTGGGCCACAGCGAGCTTGATGACCT
>CAYFYW010000079.1:0-1986 GCA_964347425.1 uncultured Nitrospirales bacterium | reverse complement strand
AAATGGGGCTTAGAGGCATACTCTTTTCTTTTACAGCAAATAGGCGTCCGGCACGTTACCCCCAAAAGGAAGTTAAATGAACAACAAATCAGAAAAATGCATCATTTGCAGGGAAAAATACGCTTCAGTACATACTGAGGTCACACCCGGCGTAAAAATTTATGTTTGTCAGAAATGTTTAGATTCTGCAAAAGAAAATTTCATCTGGATATGCATGAATTGCGGCGTGGTATATATAAGGCCTAAAAAGACAGTGATAAATAAGCTTAAAAAAATCGAGCTGAAAAGGGCTTATTTGTTGTGTGAAAATATGCAGATAATACAGGGGATTGATGCATGCGTTAGTTGTGATCCCGAGTCGATAATGGAAGCGATGGAAAAATGTCAGGTAGGCAATGCCTGAGAAAGATCAGACAGATGAAATCATTCAACGGCTTGAGACGTTTGGCACGTAATGCGGGCTTCAGCATCTTTTGCCCGTTTTATAAAAAAAGATACCCGGTTTGTCATCATTGCCGGGAGCGGTATTTCTTCGTTTTTTTGATCTCTTTAAGGAGTTGACGATCCTCAAGATCCTGTAAAAACTTTCGTTTCTCCCCATCCGTCATTTGAGATAAAATTTGCAAAATCTTCTTTGTAATATCATCAAGATTATGCGAAGTCCGGTTTCCTTCGTTCTGGATAATCGGGATATTTTCATCAGTGATCCCACAGAATTCGATTATTTTTTTAAGATTAGAGTGTCTGATAAAAAATTTAACCATTCCATTCTCTATGTCATAGAGTCTTGATCGGCTTATGCCCATATGATTAGAAGCTTCCTCAACTGAAAGGCCGAGGTTCGACCTTTTGTTTTTTATTATTTTGCCGAACTGCAACCAATCTATGCTTTCCAGCTTCACCATTTATTTCTCAGAAGTTATCATGGTATCCGATTTCACCAGGATATAAAGTGATAATCAGCAATTACCGGATATTAAATTCCATCTTACTTCACGTCAATCCAAAATAATCCTGAATTTTGAGGCTGGATGCCGCCTTACTGCCGGGAGGCAGGAATAAACTCAATGACGACTCCACAAGTACGCACTATTGCCTGCTTTTTTATTTCTGGATCACCTTGATTTTCATCGGTCAAAACAAGATCTAACATTTCAATATCTGTCGATTCACCCCGTAAATTAGTACATGCGGCAGATAATTTCATATCATTTCAAATGGCTGTTTCCCTTTATCGATTACAGTAAACATATTTTATTTAACGGAGTTCATTGTGTTTGTGAGGTATTCAGCCTCTATAAGACATCTATCTTGGACAGATATGATCTTACTTGAATAGAAAATAGTATAAATCAACTGAAAACAAGATGCAATTACAAGATTCGTATCAATTACACAACCGGTTATCAATATCCTGTTTAAATGTTATTTCCCTGCTGGAGGATGATATCATTCTTTTCCGCTTCCCTACTTTCTCACTCACCCTGCCGATTGACAGGTCATGCTAAAGGGTGTAGATTTTGAACTATAAGAATTTGACTATGTTTAGCGGTTCCGCTGAGAACATTTCTGCCTGTCGCAAAGGTAAAGGTAACAGTTAGACAAACATCCATGATACTGGTAGAAACGCATAAGGGGAAATCCGCAACAGATCATCCTGTTGAGATAGTAGAACGTAAGGGAACGGGACATCCTGACTATATGTGTGATTCCATTATGGAAGCCGTATCAGTTGCCTTGTCACGGGAATATATAAAAGAATTCGGCAGGGTGCTTCATCATAACATTGACAAAGGTCTGCTGGCGGCAGGAAAGGTCGATAAAAGGTTCGGCGGAGGCAGGGTTATAAAACCCATGGAACTGATCATAGGAGACAGGGCGACCTTCAGCGCTGCCGGCAGGTCAATCCCTGTAGCTGATATTGCCATTGATACCGCAAAAAAATGGATAAAGGACAATATCAGGCTTGTAGATCCAGGGAAACAC
>CAYFYW010000078.1:0-7441 GCA_964347425.1 uncultured Nitrospirales bacterium | reverse complement strand
AAGGCTCCTGTGCTGGAATCCATCGTCTAAAATAAAAACATCTACAGCATCAGGCCCGAGTTCATCCAGGGCATATTCGCCAGCGAGAAACCTGTTTTTACCTTTTATGACAGGTATATCCTTTAAACTGTGAGCCATTAACACAGTTTCATCACCCGCCTGACGGGTGTTGAAAAATTCTTTGTTGCCCCTGACCACGAGGCGGGGGCCTTTAGCCCTGCCTTTAT
Organism: uncultured Nitrospirales bacterium; assembly: GCA_964347425.1. Classification (GTDB taxonomy): domain Bacteria; phylum Nitrospirota; class Thermodesulfovibrionia; order UBA6902; family BMS3Bbin08; genus CAYFYW01. The sequence continues at coordinate 7,214 of CAYFYW010000078.1, read as the reverse complement.
AGCCTCTTGTGAGGACGCAGGGCTTCAGGCCTCGTCTTTCAGCCTCGCATGCTATAGCAATTACGGCGGGTGTTTTCCCTGTTCCTCCGAGCGTGAGGTTGCCGATGCTTACCACTTTTACCGGCAGTTTCTTTGTTTTTTTAATCCCGCCTTTATACAGCAGTTTTCTGATTGATAAGGCTGTTCCATATGCCGCACTAAGTATTCCCAAGAAATCCCCTTACGATCTCAAGTGCCCTGTTAACCGCACCAGTATTTCTTTCTAAAATTGCTTTTGCTTTTTGCCCTAACTGTTTTGCCTTTTCACTGTCTTCCAACAAACCTTTTACAGCGGCTGCTATGTCCGTGGAATTCTTTACCATAAGAGCAGCACTATCGTCTAAAAATTCTTCTGCAAACGGAAAATTATCCATGTGCGGACCGAAGAGAATGGGTTTACTCCAGAAAGCGGGCTCCAGTATGTTATGTCCTCCGAAAGGTATGAGACTGCCGCCGATAATGGTCACTTCCGCCCTTGAGTAAAGCCGGGACAGCTCCCCTATTGTGTCAAGCAGTATTATATCCGTCTGTGTTCTGCCCGCCCCGCTCACCTCGTGCGAAGATGTCGGATAGCAAAGCTTTTCGGTGTATTCATTATTCTGTGATCTGTGCCTGCCTGTCCGGTAGGCAGGTTCTGTGATCTGTGTTCTGATTTGAGAGCGTCTGCAGAAGCTGAGACCTCTCGTCTTTAAAATTTCCTCTACCTCATTGAACCTCTCCGGGTGTCTGGGTGCAATGAGGAGTTTAAGTTCGGAATAACTCTTTTTGACTGTCTCATACGCATCAAGGATTATTTCCTCTTCACCTTTGTGTGTGCTGCCCGCCAGCAGGATTTGTCCATCAACGTGATCCAGCCAGCGAATTGGTTCTCCTTTTTCGATTTCCACATCAAACTTGAAATTTCCCATAATTCCCACTTTGTTTTCATCTGCGCCCATGGTCGTAATTCTTTCGGCATCAACTTCCCCCTGCATATAGAGATAATCAATGTGCGATAAAACCCTTCTCATGAATGTCCTTATCTTTTTATATCCCCTAAAGGATCCCGGAGAAATCCTCCCATTTAAAATGATTATACGGGAACCCGCTTTTTTTAATGACCTGAAAAGAACAGGCCAGAGTTCAGTTTCGACTGTTATAAACATTTCTGGTCTCATGAGTTTAACAGCCCTGTTGATACTCAGGCTTGCGTCCCACGGCATATACATTATCCTGTCTGCACCGGTAAATCTTTGACGGGCAACTTTTTGACCCGTATACGTAGTAGTAGAAAGCACGATTTTTCTTCCGGGGATTTCATTTTTAAGCGCTTTTAAAAAGGGCAGGGCTGCTATAACCTCTCCAACAGAGACTGCGTGGATCCAGACGTCTGCATTTGTATATTTTGATATTCCAAGTCGCTCACTCAGGTAGGCACGCCTGTTTTCAGGCCCTTTCTTGAATAAAAGCAGAGGGAAATATACTACAAGTGCTATGAGTGAAAGGAGGTTATATATGAGAAACATCTTTTTCAAATTGTGACCGGTAGAGGAATCTGTACGTGCCTTCTTTTTCAAGGAGCTCTTCATGAGTGCCAGCTTCAATAATTTTTGATTTATCAAGAACCAGGATTTTATCAGCCTTTCTTACTGTGGACAGCCGGTGTGCAATAACGAACGTTGTTCTGCGTGCCATTAAATTTTCAAGTGCCTTCTGTACGATGATCTCTGAGGCAGTATCCAGTGATGAAGTTGCTTCGTCCAGAATAAGAATAGGGGGGTTTTTCAGCAGCGCCCGTGCTATGGATATTCTCTGTTTCTGCCCTCCCGAGAGCTTTACACCCCTTTCGCCGATTATTGTGTTGTATCCATCCGGCATCTCATTTATAAAATCATGTGCATAAGCCGCTTTTGCCGCTTCATTAATCTCTTCTTCTGTCGCGTCAGGCTTCCCCAGAGTAATATTTTCCCTGACCGTTTCATTAAAGAGGATTATATCCTGGCTTACAATCCCGACATTTTTGCGGAGGGATTCAAGTGTGGCATTGTTTATATCAATGTCGTCAAAGAGAATGCTTCCGCTTGTGGGACGGTAAAACCTCGGGAGCATATCAACGAGAGTTGTTTTGCCCGCACCGCTCTTCCCGACAATGGCAACAAGTTCACCTTTCTTAACTCGAAAATTAATATGATCAAGAACCTTTCTCTTTGTCTTTGGATAAACAAATGTCACGTCCTTAAAACTTATTTCGTTGTTCATGGTCGGTAGTTTCATCGTTCCATCGGCTTCAGGTTCCTGATCGAGAAGGTAAAAAATCCTGTCCGCTGCTGCACGTGCCTGCTGGAGACTGTTATTTGCACTGCCAAGTCGTCTCAAGGGGGTATACATCATCCCGATAGCAGCAAAAAAAGAAAAAAGATCGCCCATTGTCATTTTGTCATGAACTACCAGATAAAGACCGATAAATAAAATAGAAGTTGTGCCGAGACCCGCAATTATTTCATGAAGAAATTTTGAATACTCTATAGTACGAGCGCCTTTTAAGACAACTCGATAATAGTTCTTATTTTCGCTGTCGAATTTTTCCTTATGAAGGTTTTCACGCAAAAAGGCCTTTACCATCTTGATTCCTGATATGCTCTCCGTGAGTCTGACCATGAGCCCTGATATCTGCTCCTGAGTTTTCTGGCCTATCTTCTTCATTTTTTTCCCAAACTTGGCAATAACATAGAATGAAAAGGGTACTACTATGAGAGCTATCAACGTAAGGTCCCAGCGTCTGATAAAGGCAATCACCAGAAGGACCAAAAAAGTAGCTCCTTCAACAAAAATATCTTTTACCGCATAACCGAGAAGCCCCTGAAGGATATACGAATCATTTATTACCCTTGATACGAGTTCTCCTGATGGTTTATTTATGTAAAAATTCATCGGGAGGGAGACAAGTTTGTTAAAGAGCTTTTCCCGTACGTCCCTGACCACTTTTGCACCGACTGCCCGCATAAGAAAAGAATGGGCAAAGGAAAAAAGTCCCTTGAGTATAAAAAAGCCAATATATATAAATGGAAATATCTTTATTATGCCCGTGTCTTTATATATATTTATGCCATCGACGATGGGCTTAACATACCATGCCATAGCACCGGAAATAGCCGAGGCCGCAAGGCTGAACATAACGGCAATAGCAGCAATCCACCAATAGGGCGTGAGATAATTTATCAGACGCCTGAACTGTTCCATCCCGCCAGCTTTCCGACCATTGAAGCTACATGCATTGAAGCTTTTTTTTCTCCCATAATTTCTCTAATCTTTTGTAAGTGAGAAATCATAGTTTGCCTGTATTCATGATCAACAAGGATTCTCCTCATCTCTGAAAATATTTTTTCTGAAGTGGCATTTTTCTGGATTAATTCAACAACGACTTCCTTTCCCGAGAGAAGATTCACAAGAGAAATAAAACGCACCCTGACCAATAATCTGGCCAAAAAAAAGGTCAAAGAAGACAGTTTGTAAAAAACCACCATTGGTGTGCCTAAAAGGGCAGCTTCAAGAGTTGCTGTACCGGAAGCTACTGCAGAGACTTCTGCACATGCAACTGCTGTGGCGGTGCGGTCATAAATTACCTTGATATATTCCGGAAGAATTTCATCAAAGAGTATTCCCGGAAGGACCGGAATGATTATCTGTAAATCGGGAAATTCATTGTGAATTTTCTCAGCAACCTCCTTAATGATTAGCTGATGTTTCTTAATCTCAACGGGCCTGCTTCCGGGCAAAAGTGTAACTACCTTTCTGCCGGGGTCGAGACCGAGTTTTATTTTTAATTCCTCTTTTGTTTCGTAAATATCAACTGTCTCTGCAATAGGATGACCCACGAATTCACATGAAAGACCGGCATTTTTATAAATGTCAACCTCAAAAGGAAAAAGCACGGCAATCTGATTTGCCAGAGAAGCAATTTTTTTTATACGCCTTGTCCGCCACGCCCAGACCTGCGGGCTGACATAATAGAGTATGGGGATACCCGATGATTTTGCCTTTTTTGCAAGTGCTATGTTGAAATCAGGGTAGTCTATAAGGACAAGAATGTCAGGTTTTTGCTTGAGCAATGCTTCTTTGGCCTTTCGAAATGTGCCGATTATGTGTGGCCATTGTTTTATGGTTTCGGTAAGGCCAAAGGCACCGGATATCGGGGAAATCAGCCGTACACCTTCTTTTTGCATGCGGTTTCCACCAATGCCTATTATTTCAGCGTCAGGCCATGTCTTTTTAATTGTACGACACAACAGGGCACCATACAACTCGCCTGAAGCCTCGCCGGCGCTTATCATAAGTTTTCGGGGCATCTAACTAAAATATCACTATTTGTCACTGTAATTCAATATTGTATTGGTTCAGGTAAGCATTTCCTTCATTCATGTAATCAGCTAAGCATTAAGGATTCGAGGATTCGCCGAGGCCCGGGGATGATCATTAATTTTATATAAATCGCTATAATGCTGTTGATATTTTAAACTGTTACCATGAATAATTATAGGCATACCTGTCCAAAATAAAGTCGACCATCCAGCCTCCCTGTTTATGATTATTTTGGACGGTGGTGAATTAAAATGACCATTATACAGTGAAGGGATTATGAAAAAAATTGTTGTCCTCGGTGCGGGAACTGCCGGTACCTGTGTTGCTAATGGATTAAGGAAAAAATTATCACGGGATGAGTGGGAAATTACGATTATTGATAAAGACAATGCCCATATCTATCAGCCGGGACTTCTTTTCGTGCCTTTTGGCCTTACCTCAACTGAAAATATAACAAGGCCGAGGGACAGATATATATCAGAGGGAATATATTTTGTTGTTGATCCTGTCAAACGAATCAACTATGAAAAAAATATTGTAGAGACGGAAGGGGGAAATTTTCAATATGACTGGTTGATTATCGCCACGGGATGTCGCATCGCACCGGAGGAAAATGAAGGCCTTTTAGATGAATGGGGGAAGAATGCCTTTTCTTTTTATTCTACTGAATCCGCAGACAGGCTTAAGCAAGCAATAAGCGGATTTAGCCGGGGAAGGCTCGTTATGTGTATTTCAGAGATGCCGATCAAGTGTCCTGTGGCCCCCCTTGAGTTTGTTTTCATGGCGGACTGGTATTTCAGGAATACAGGCATGCGCAGTAATGTGAACATTGAAATTGCAACTCCCTTCCCCAGGTGTGTTCCAAATTGGCCGAAAGCTTCGGTTATTCTCTCTGAAGCCGCACAGGAGAAAGATATTACATTAACGGCTGATTTTATGCTAAAGGAAGTAAATGGGCGTGGAAGATTCATTGAATCCTATTCGGGTCACAGAATCAATTATGATTTACTTGTTATCATTCCAACAAACCTCGGTGACGATGTAATAGTGAAATCCGGACTGGATGACGGCAGTTCTTTTATCCCGACTGACCGCAATACGTTAAAGGCCCTGGACCATAAGAATATCTATGTTGTCGGAGACGCGACAAATGTTCCAACGTCAAAAGCAGGATCTGTGGCACATTATGAATCAGAGATTGCAGTACATAATATCTTGAGCGAAATTAGAGGAAGGGAGCCCGAACCGATATATGATGGTCATTCAACCTGTTTTATCGTGTCTGAACGGGGCAAGTCCTTTCTTGTTGATTTTAACTACAAGGTTGAACCCCTGCCTGGTAAATATCCAATACCACTTATAGGTCCTTTTTCACTTCTCAAAAATACAAGGATGAACTGGAAGGGAAAACTCTGGTTTGAGTGGCTGTACTGGAATATATTGCTTCCTGCAAGAAATACCGGTTTGGCTCCCACGCTTGCTATGGCCGGTAAAAAAGATCGGAAATAGCGGTGGAAAGGCACGCCATGTCTATTTTTTGTCACAATGACAATTTTTTGTCATATCAGCTGTAATGATCATCAGAATATTCCAATGTGCTTTTTTAAATCGTGGTGATAAAATATGGCGGTGAGAATTCTTAAACCGAAAAATGCAAGAACCATAGACTTCACAAAGGCATGTGCCGGATTGTGCACACCAGAGAAATACCTTTTAAATTAAAGGCCTTATGAACTTTTTTCCCTTGCGTTTTTTTTCATCAGACAAGTCTGATCCGGCGTGGCATTTATGCTGGAGGCTATGGATGAATTTAAGATTCCAGCGTCAGTTAGATAGTAAACATCTGACAAATAATATTTTTTTGGTTAAATATGGTATAAATTTTGCTTAAAATTTAGATGATGAAGGGGGATCTTCTCTGCTGTGCTGAATTTGCCTTTTACAGGGCTATTATTTTATTATTGACATGCTTATGATTTTAAAGAAAACTTTATATGGACATACAGTCATTTTGCTTACCGTCTTCTCATTGTATGGCTGTGCCCTGAGCGGAGGTTCAATCGTCAATAATCAGAGCGAAAATCTTTCCGGACCACCTCCTTCAGCAAATAGCGTTCAAGATAACGAAGACACTTCGGTTTTTGTTCGCTCTGGTGAGGATGAGAACAAGTCCCTGTTTCCCCCGTTTGATAATGTTGGGGACACTGTTAAAGTTGAACGTGGAGATAATGGACAAAGCCTTCTTGATACTGCATTAGATCTTTGCGGGGCGTCTCAGGAATTTTGGTCTCAGGGTAACCTTGAAAAGGCAATAGAAACACTGGATCAGGCATATGCCCTCGTTTTGCAGGTTGACGCCGAGGACAACCCAAAATTGATCCAGCAGAAGGAAGATCTAAGGTTCATGATCTCAAAAAGGATTCTGGAAATTTATGCCTCTCGATACACCGCGGTCAGTGGTAATCACAAAGCCATACCATTGACTATGAACAAGCATGTGGAAAAGGAGATCAAGAGTTTCCAAGGTCCTGAACGGAATTTTTTTTTAGAATCTTATATACGTTCAGGGAGGTATCGTGGTGATATCGTGAAGAAATTGAAAGAGGCGGGCCTGCCCGAGGAACTTTCATGGCTCCCCCTTATTGAGAGTGGATTTAAAGTAAGGGCATTATCCCGAGCACGTGCGCTTGGTCTGTGGCAATTCAGTGCATCTACGGTGTATAAATTTGGTTTAACAAGGGATACATGGATTGACGAGAGGCTGGACCCTGAAAAATCGACCCTTGCGGCAATTGATTATTTAAAGGAGCTGCATCAGATTTTTGGTGACTGGACCA
>CAYFYW010000077.1:0-3512 GCA_964347425.1 uncultured Nitrospirales bacterium | reverse complement strand
CGTCGCAGATACCTGCCGATGCACGGCATTCAGTCGTTGCTGGTTTAAAGCCGTCACCTGGACATTCGTTGGTCTGACCGTCGCAGCTGTCCTCCACGTCGCAGACTCCGGCTGCTGGACGGCAAATCGTTGTCTCTGGCTGCTTGGCGTCGGCGCAGTCGTTTGTTAATCCGTCGCAGCTGTCCTCCACGTCACAGACTCCGGCTGCTGGACGGCAGATCGTTGTCTCTGGCTGCTTGGCGTCACCCGGACATTCGTTGGTCTGACCATCGCAGCTCTCCGCTACGTCACAGACACCTCCAGATGCGCGGCAGATCGTTGTAAATGGTTGCTTGGCATCAGGCGGACATGCAGGTCCGTCACCAGGACAGCTCTCGGCTACGTCGCATATACCTGCCGATGCACGGCATTCGGTCGTTTGTGGTTCAAAGCCGTCGGCTGGACAGTCGATGTTTACACCGTCGCAGCTCTCCGCTACGTCACAGACACCTCCGGATTCGCGGCAGATCGTCGTTGCCGGAAGCAAGTCGCCTTCAAAGCAGCAATCGGCTTCGATAGGAACGTTCGTGCATTCTGCATCGCCTGTATCAGGATTGATAGAACAGATGTCCTCAGTACAAACATTGCCATCGTCACAGAAACCGGGGACGCAGATCCCAATATCAAAACCGGGGTCACAGTTACACTTGGAAGGCGCTCCAGGGAAAGCCGCAAGTGGGCTCAAACACAGATCGTTGTCGCCAGGCTGCCGCCAGCTCGTGCAGTAGGGAAGATCCAACCGGCCGTCCCCATCAGGATCCTGACACAACGCGGTGATCACGATGCCTGTGAGGGTGATCGGGTTGGGAGCATCGTCGATATCACCACAGTCGTCCTGGATGCCTGGTCCAAATTCTTCACAGGTGTCGCCAACAGGGCAGTCGGGCGGTCCATCTGCATTACAGGGCAGGGGCAGGCCATCGAGCCCGATGGTCATTGTGGTTCCCCCATCCGAGGAGCAATACCCGAACGCATTGGTTGGTTTCGTGTCATCATTGGTGACATCCAGATCGGTAGGGGGGATGGGTAGCGTGAGGATGCTGCAGTTGCCGGACCCGGCGCCTACAGGCCCCAGGGCATCGAAACCGTCTGTTGACAAGTAGATGCCGATGTCATGACGCGCCTGGGCATTCAGGAGAATCTCGTAGTCCGCCTGGAAAGTCACGGTATCGCCGACGTACTGACACCCGTCGTCAAGGATCGTGATATTTGTGATTGCAGATACACTTACGTCATTGGCCGTGCAGACGAGGGTGCCCCCCCCGTTATACTCCTCATACACGTCCTGCATGCAGCCATTGTCAACTTGCAGCGGTCCAATTTGCGCCGCCGCTGGCTGGGCGCCCACGATCAGGCCGCCTGTTGTAAAAAAAACACTCAATAAAATAAGCGTAAGTACGGTTGACACATTTTTTGTCTTCAGCTTACTTTTCATCCCTTCTCCTTTCTTATTTCCGTCTCCAAAAGTTTTCCCTTTTTCTTCTTGAAGATAACTTTTTGTCTGCTATTTATTCCTTGTTTCTTAGGAACATAGCCAAACAGGATTGCAGGGAAAAAACTAAAAAAATGCAATATTTTTTGCAAAGTTAAAGCTATCTACAACATAAGCACCACCTCCTAAACCGTACGGAATATTTACAAGAAATAAAGATTGTACTAAGGTAAATTGAGGCTTTTTCTACATTTTTTAAAGATGAGAGAAGTCCCTGAAAGTATGGTCTTATCCATATCACCGTTTCTGCCTTACCGCTACTTACGGGAGATTCTTTTTCATTTTTTATGCGTCAAAGTAAAAAAGCCTGACTCATCAGTAATTAGTCCTTCAGTAGCCCGGCTGTCTTCTCTTTAAGAACCGCTGATTTCTGCCACTTTCTCACAACAGTTTTATCTTTATCGAGAAATCAGTACTTGTATTTTGTTCTATTCAGTCAAAAGAAATGAAAAAAAGTCCTTATTATAATTATTTATCATCAAACAACTCATCTGTCAAGATCATCTGTCAAGAAAAAAACGGACAACTGTACCGTAAAAATCATAGGTGCACATTACCGGAATGATTAAAGATGATATCCACACACACATTTTGAATAAACTCCCTTGCATGTGGAAAGCTATCTTTCTGTCAGGAATAAGACATATGAATGAAAACGGGGTCAGGCCTTGACAAAGGACATATTAAACTAACTTCAAAATCACCTCAAAAAAAATGACCAGACCCTTGCGAATAGAATATGAAGTATCACTTTCTCATGGTACAGGCCGTGGTAATAAACGGATAGTAAATTATCAGAGGAGCAAAAAATAGTCATTTACTTGATAAAAGAACATACAGGAGCAATTAATATGTATATAGTCGAGTTATTTAGATGGATCAGTTATTCAGCGGTGGCAAAGACATATCAAAAACTCAGAAGACAGGACAAAAAAATTGCTGAAATCGAAATGTAAATGTCCTTTGTCAAGGCCTGACCCCGTTATGCTACAGTCGTCCAGATTTTATTATCGCCCAGACGAGCCGTAAACCAAGAAGCCCTGCAAGCGTATATCCGATTATCCCTATAGCAGAAAATCCCCCTATGCTCGGCCCTATATCATACTGGACGATAGAGGAAGAACCGATAATAATAGCCGCTACCACAATGGCAAAGGCCAGACGGTTACTTGACCTTGCAATATGAGTTTCAAGCTCTTCGAGCTTTTCATGCTTGAGCCTTAACTCCCCCCTGCCCTCGGTTATATTCTGGATCAGTGTTTCCAAAGCCTTGGGCGATTCTTTAAAAACTCTTTGAAAACCAATCAAAACCTTCACACAATCCTTTGCCATATTTAAAGGGGACAATTTGTTTTTCATCATCGTGCTGGCACAGGGTTTCACGCTTCCCACCAAATTGAAATCAGGATCCAGCTCCCTGACAATCGATTCCACTGTCATAAATGCCTTTCCCAGAAGCAGGAGATCAGAAGGTGCACTGATACGGTGGGCCCTTCCTATACTTATGGACCTCTCTATGATGGAAGCAACGGAAAACTCCTTTAAAGGCAGATTATAATATTCCTCAATGAAATTCCCTAAATCTCTTTTAAAAGCCTGTCTGTTGAATTCTTCCCCTACAATCCCCATTCTCAGATACACATCTGCAACCGTATCATAATCCTTGTCCAGAAAAGCGAGAAACCAATCCGCCAAATTTTCCCGCATATCGGGAGTCAAATATCCCATCATGCCGAAATCATGGAGACAGAGCCTTTCATCATCAAGCACAAAGATATTGCCGGGGTGGGGATCTGCGTGGAAAAAACCCTCTTCAAATATCTGTTTTAGATACGAATCAACAAGTTTCCTGGCGATTTCCTTCTTCAGTAAGGCGTCCTCATCCTGGAGCTCCATTATTTTCCTGCCATGACTCATTTCCATTGTAAGTATTCGCCTGCCTGATAATTCACTCATCACCTCGGGAACATAGACGTCCATA
>CAYFYW010000076.1:0-1622 GCA_964347425.1 uncultured Nitrospirales bacterium | reverse complement strand
TTGGCCCATTCAGCATTAATATCGAGCATGAGCTTCAAGGTCTCATTCATCGACTCGTAATCATCTTCAGGAAGGCCAAAGATATAGTTAGCGCAGATATGCATATCCAAATCGTACGTCATCTCCACCGCCCTGCCGACAAGTTCGGTTTTATAGCCCTTCGCTACATCCTTAATCACTCTTCTGCAGCCCGATTCAAAACCGTAGGCCACCCAATTTATCCCGGCTTCCTTCATTTTCGCGAGCATTTTTTCAGTAACCGTATTGACCCGAGCATAGGCCCACATATTCAAATCATATCTTCGTTCGATGATTTTGTCACACAGTTCCACAACCCGCTTCTCGTTCATAGCGAACATTTCGTCAATAATTTTGATGTTCCTGATTCCGTATTTATTTACGAGTAAGTCAAGCTCTTCTGCGACCCTGTCTGTCGCCCGGTAACGAATGATATTCTTGCCGAACAGCGCATTAATACAACAAAAGCTGCAACGAAACGGACAGCCCAAACTCGTATATAGTACGGCATAAGGCCGACGGCTTTCAATATCATCAAAACAATGCCAATTGTGTGCGACATATTTGTCCATAGCAAGCATATCCCAGGCTGGCTGTGGAATTTCATCAAGATTCTCCACAAGCGGCGGACGTGGATTGGAAACCACCCGGCCATTTTTCCTATACCATAAACCCTCTATTGGAAATTCTTCGGCACTGCTTTTCAAAGCATCGAGCAACCTGCCAAGTGTATAAAAACCTTCTCCCTGGCACACAAAATCAACATCCTCTTGAGTAATGGTACGCTCTGGCAAGGCGCTGGGGTGCAATCCCGCCAACAATGTTTTTATTCCGGGCTCAAGCTGCCGCAACAGCGAAACAATCTTGCCTGCTCCAGTCATATTCATTGTCGAGGCCGAAGGATTCGTCCCCGAAACCACAACTACAGCTAAGACCGGATTGAGCTCCTGGATTTTCCGAGCTGTCTCCTCGTAGTCCCAGTTTTCAACCTCCGCATCGTAAAGAACCACTGAATATCCCTGTTCTCGCAAATAATGAGCTAGGATAGCTCCCCATAATGGCGGCTCAATCGCTGTCAATTGAAAGATGCTCAATTCACCATAAAGCTGCTTCTGGCTGCCGGGTTTAACTATAACAACGTCTACTTTACTCATTAACAATATTCCATCAAACTTTGTTTAATAGCTTACACAGAGACAAAATTTTTTGCTCATCAAGATCTGGATAATTACCTATATAATACCCGTAGAAGTGAACATGCTCAACCTCAGGGTATTTTTCCCACTCCTTCTCGGGAACAATCGTCTTCAAATAAGGCTGTCTGAGTTGGTTACCGCCTCCGGAACTTCCACGTCGAAACTCTACGTCGGCTTTGCGCAACTCCTTTTCAAGTCGGTCACGGAATTTCGAGTCCGGCTCTTTGATTATCAAATTAAAGGCATAATTACAGCTTCCCTCCAAATCAAATTTGGTTCTATATTTTTTAGAATCGAGGTTCCTCAAAAAAAAATCAAAATTCCCCATTCTCTTAGCATTTTCCTCGTCCAGCCGTTTGAGCTGATTGCTCCCTATAACGTCTCCGATCTCCGTGTTCCGAACTTTAT
>CAYFYW010000075.1:0-12523 GCA_964347425.1 uncultured Nitrospirales bacterium | reverse complement strand
TCTATAGAGGAACTTGGTTTCCGAACAAAGACAGGTGCTACGATAATAGCAATTAAACGCGAAAACCAGATGCTTACAAGCCCTGACCCAAAATTAGGCTTTGAAGTCAATGATATAGTTTTTATTACCGGAAAAAGAGAAGATATCAATAAAGCCCTCATTTATCTTAACGAAGGAAAGGAATAAAGTGACACAAACCCTTTCCTGACAAGCAGGGAAAGTTCATGTTCAGACAGCTCATCCATTTTTCTTTTAGCAGGCCAAAACTCGTTATAGCTTTTACCCTTTTTGCGGCTTTGCTTGCTCTCTTTCAGTTTCCACGCATAAAAATAGATACCGATCCTGAAAATATGCTTTCAGAAGGTGAATTTGTTCGTGTATTTCATCATGATGTCAAAAAAGAGTTCGGCCTTTATGACTTTATTGTTTTGGGTATTGTTAATGAAGAAAATCCAAACGGTGTTTTTAATATTGCAACGCTCACCAAAATCTTCGAGATTACAGAAGAAATCAAGAGAATTGACGGTGTTATCGCCCGTGAAATTATCGCACCCTCCACAAAGGATAATATACGCCAGGGTGGTATCGGCACTGTGCTTTTTGAATGGCTGATGGACAGCGCTCCTGAAACCGAAGAGGAGGCACTCCTGATACGCGATGAGGCCATGGATAACCCCATGTTTTATGGAACACTTGTCTCAGAAGACGGAAAGGCACTCTCTCTTTATATACCGATTGAGAAGAAGAATATGAGCTATCGTATTTCCCAGAGTATACGCGGAATTGTAGCCCGGTTCCAGGGCAATGAAAAATATTACATTACAGGCCTTCCGGTAGCCGAGGATACATTCGGGGTCGAGATGTTCAAGCAGATGGCGATTTCAGCTCCTGTAGCCGGTATTATAATTTTTCTTCTCATGTTTTTTTTCTTCAGGAACATCAGGATAATTGTTTCTCCCATGCTGGTTGCTATTGCTACCGTGCTGATTACAATGGGGCTTTTAATCGGTCTGGGCTTTCCGGTTCATATTATGAGTTCGATGATACCCATTTTTTTAATGCCTATCGCTGTTTTGGATTCAGTGCATATTTTAAGTGAGTTTTTTGATAAATACCGTCGGGTTGGCTCAAAACGTGATACTGTTTTTAATGTCTATAATGAGCTTTTTACCCCGATGCTTTATACTTCGCTTACTTCTGCCGCCGGGTTTTTTTCATTATCATTTTCGCCGATTCCACCGGTCCAGACATTTGGTATATTTGTTGCGACAGGAATTATGGTTGCCTGGATTCTCTCAATGAGTCTTATCCCGGCGTATATCGCCCTTATGAAAGAAAAATCATTTGCAGGATTCGGTGCAAGAGAAGTCTCGGATATAACACATAGAGGTCTGATTGACAGAGCGCTTGAGAGGGTAAGGATGTTTTCTGTTAACAGGGCAAAATTTATAGCGCTATTTAGCAGTATCATTATTATTCTCTCTTTATACGGGATTTCACGAATAAGTGTAAATGATAATCCCGTAAGATGGTTTACTAAAAAGCACGGCATTCGCATTGCCGACAGGGTGCTAAACGAACATTTCGGCGGAACATACACGGCCTATCTGGTTTTAGATGCAAAGGAGAGTAATAAGGAAGTTTTTAAGGAGCCAGAGATGCTTTCCTATGTTGAGGGCCTGCAAAATTTCCTTGATAAAAAAGGCGATGTAGGTAAATCCACATCTCTTGCTGATGTCGTAAAAAAGGTCTATTATGAGATTCTGGGAGGAGATAAGGCAAATAATGTTATTCCCAAAACGAAACGGGCAGTAGCACAATGTCTGATTTCATATGAAAATTCACATAAGCCCGACGACTTATGGCATTTGACCACACCTGATTATTCGAAGGTCAATATCTGGCTTCAATTAAGAAGCGGCGATAACAGGGATATGGCAAAAGTCATAAGGCAGGTTCAGGAGTATATTGACAGTAATAAAGCACCGTTTGCGTTTGAATTTGACTGGGCAGGGCTTACGTATATAAACCTTGTCTGGCAGGATAAGATGGTTGTTGGCATGCTTAAAAATTTTTTGGGAAGTTTTATTATTGTCTTTTTCATGATGACATTTCTTTTCAGGTCACCTCTTCGCGGGCTTATATCAATGGTGCCTTTGACAATAACTATATTGTTTATTTACGGCCTTCTCGGGTTTGCGGGTAAGGATTATGATATGCCGGTTGCTGTGCTTTCGGCATTAACATTAGGTCTTTCTATTGATTTCGCAATTCACTTTATACAGAGGACAAGGGAAGTTTATGAAGAAAAGCGCACTTGGCAGGTCACGTCTCAGGTTATGTTTGGCGGGCCTGCACGGGCCATAACCAGAAATGCGCTTGTCATTGCCATTGGTTTCTTGCCTTTATTGGTGGCGCCGCTAATTCCGTATCGAACGGTTGGTTTTTTTATGTTCGGCATCATGTTTGTATCAAGCATTGCTACCCTTTTTATTTTACCGGCAATAATTACCCTCGTTCCCAACGTCGTTTTTGAGACATTGCGTGAAGGTATAGTGTGCAAGTGCAGGTATTGTCTGATAATTTCTATCATGGCATCAGTGGCAATCGTATATGTTTTGCGTGGATATACTTCTGTAAGATGGACACCCGCATTAATTGCCGGTGTAATCATCGTCGCGGTAACGGGAGGTATTTGCTCGAAAATATCAAAGCTTAAAATTTGCAAACCCGATGAAAGGTAGGTGGGTTATGAAAGTATTTATTTCATGTTCAATTGTTGCGGTTAGTTTAATGTTCTGCACAAGTCTGTCTGCTCAGTCTGTAGATAAAATCGTAACAAAAGCAAATAACGTTGCTTATTACGAAGGAGATGATGGAAGGGCCAGAGTGACAATGGTTATAACCGACAGTCAGGGCAGGGCAAGAAAGAGGGTGTTCAAAATTCTGCGTATGGATGTTACCGACGGCGGTGAGCAGAAGTATTACGTATATTTCAATAAACCGGCAGATGTAGAGGGTATGGTGTATATGGTGTGGAAGCACCTTGAAAGGGATGATGACCGTTGGATGTATCTTCCGGCTTTAGACCTTGTAAGACGTATTGCAGCAAGCGACAAACGTTCCAGTTTTGTAGGCTCCAATTTTGTCTACGAAGATATTTCAGGGCGTTCCCTGAAACTTGATACGCATAAGCTCATCTCAAGTAATGATGTATTTAAAATAAGAAACACGCCCAAAGATTCTTCCGGTGTTGAATTTTCCTATTTTGATGTTTACATCAGAAAAGATACTTTTATTCCGCAGAAAACAGAGTACTACGATAAGCAGGGTAAACTCTTCCGGGTTATTGAGGCCCTGGAAATAAAGAACATCCAGGGGCATCCCGCAGTAACAAAATTAAAAGCTCAGGATCTGGACAGCGGCTCAAATACGGTTATAGAATTTTCTGACATTGAGTATGATATCGGCCTGGATAGTAATGTTTTTACTGAACGGTATTTAAGGAGACCGCCTCGCAGATGGCTGGACTAAGTATAATTTTTCTGATTGTTTTTTTATTTTTTACTTTTTTGCCCTGTCAGTCAAAGGCAGCTTTTCAACCGTGGGAAAAAGGTCCTGTAATAAGCGGTTTTTTTGAGTTTGCCTTTGGTGGGAAACCGAGTACTGATAATACAAAACATGATGAATATAATATGTTTGAAGAACGGCTCCAGCTTAAGACGGCTGTGTATCCTGATTTTGCCGGCTTTCTGAAAGAATGGATGGCAGAAATTAATCTAAAGGGAGATTTTATTGTTGACGGGTATTTTGACTGGGAAACAGATTTTGAGTTTAGGGAGGCAAATCTGGCTTTATCGCCGCAAAACTGGTTTGATTTAAAGGTCGGTCGGCAGGTATTTACATGGGGCACAGGGGATTATCTGTTTATAAACGATCTTTTTCCCAAAGACTATGTTTCGTTTTATATCGGAAGGGATGACGAATACCTGAAAAAACTGAGTGACGGGGCAAAGATTTCATTATATTCGAAAAAATTTAATTTTGATCTTGTAGTTATTCCTGTATTTGAGCCAGATACAATTTTTACAGGAGACAGGTTGTCATTTTTCGATAGTTTTCAAGGCGGCATTGCCGGACGGGATTCAGATCGCAGCCTGATTAAGCCCGGGAAAAAGGCAAAAAACACAGAGTTTGCCACAAGGATGTATCGCAACCTTGGAAGTTATGAAATAGCATTATATACATTCCGCGGTTTTTATAAAATGCCAAAGGGCTTTTTAAGTGAAGCTGAGCGTGAGCTGTTCTATCCGCGTCTTGACGCGTATGGATTAAGTTTGCGCGGCCCTGGATTGGGTGGTATAGCCAATTTTGAATTTGCCTTTTATAATTCCCTTGAGGATAGAAGTGGTGATAACCGCCTCATTGAAAACTCAATGATCAAGTATCTTGTTGGCTATGATAAAGATCTGGGCAATGATTTAAGAATAGGCCTTCAGTATCTAATTGAGCATATGCTTGATTATGACAATTATCGGGAGGCACTTTTATCTGCGGACTTTCGACGGGATAAATACCGCCACCTTACAACATTTCGTATTACAAAATTATTTAAAGACCAGACTGCAGAGACAAATTTGTTTACGTTTTTCTCACCCTCGGACATGGATGTTTATTTGCGGCCGAATATCAGTTATAAGATCACTGATGACTGGAAGCTGACCACTGGTGCAAATCTTGTCTGGGGCAGGGATGATCATACAGAATTCGGTCAAATGAAGCATAACAAAAATATATATTTAAGAGTACGCTACAGTTTTTGACTTTAATCAGGAGGTGAGGTATGGTTGAAAGAGCATTGCGAGGTATAGCTGGATGAATTTTGGTGAATTTTGGGGACGTTGTTGACTACGTGAACTAACTGGGGTTATTTGTGCTTCAATTTTAATAAGAAGAAGAGAGTAAATGCTGTTTCAGTTGTCAGATCTCAAATACCATGCATATTGGTAGAAGAATACGGCATATCCTTTGCTTAAAGTGCGCGTAATATAGGAGTTACAACATCTGCTGTATTTAGGATACTAAAAAGGAATGAAAGTAAGTCAACGTAGTCAACAACGTCCCCTATGTATCTGTATCGTTCATGAAATTTTCATGATTCCTTCACTATTTCTTCAAACGTTTAACTTAGTCTATAAATAAGTTGATATTTTAGGCGCAAAAGTAGTATGACAGGAAAGTTAATGAAATCTCAGGCCGGATTCGATAAACTGGAGCAGTAATTATAATTATTGAACCATGACAGGAAAATTTCTTTATATAACTATACTTTTATTTTTGCCGTTAAATTTTCATTCCGGTTTTGCAGAGCAGCTCGATCACACTCAGACCCTCAATGATCTTATAGAAGAAGCTGTACAGAACAACCCGGGACTCAAGATATACAGGGAAACAATAGAGGTTTTTAAGGAAAAACCTGCTCAGGCACGGTCTTTTGACAACCCCCGATTGAAATTATCAATCATGAATTTACCGACAGATACATTTCGGTTTGATCAGGAGGCAATGACCCAGAAGCAGGTATCAATTATGCAGAAGTTCCCGTTTCCCGGCAAATTACAACTAAAGGGAAACATTGCTGAAAAAGAAGTAGATATTGCCAAACAGGAGTACTATGAACAGAAAAACAGTCTTATCATGCAGGTTAAGGTTTCTTATATGGATCTTCTTTTTCTCAATAAGGCTATAGAAGTCACTGAAGAGAACAGAAAACTTTTACGGGAATTTGTAAAGATTGCAGAAACAAAATATGAAGCAGGTAAGGGAATTCAGCAGGATGTCATAAAAGCGCAAGTTGAACTTTCCAGGACAACAGATCGTTTAATTTCCTTTGAACAGAAGAGACAGGAGACTATGGCACGTATCAACATGCTTTTGAACCGCCCCGCACAATCGCCGTTTTCCGCTCGCGGAAAAATACAGCTTACCGGTTTTAACTTAACATATGAAGATCTTATACAGTTAGTTGAGGAGAACCGTCCCGTTTTATCGAAGATGAAGCATCTGATTGAAAAAAACCGGTTTTCAAAAAAGCTGTCTGAAAAAAACTACTATCCGGACCTGGATATCGGGATAAGTTACGGGCAGCGAGATGACAGTCCAAATCAGAAAAGGTCGGAGTTCCTGACCGGCGCCCTTACAATAAATATTCCCCTCTGGTATAAGACCAGAGAAAACAGGAAGGTGGCAGAAGAAGAAGCAAATATCAGGAAAGCTATCGAAGAATACAACGCGCTTAAAAACGACATTTATTTTCAAATAAGAAAGATAATGACTGAAATTGAGAAATATAACAGGGAGATTGAACTTTTCAAGACGGGACTCATACCTCAAAGCAGATTGTCACTTCAGTCAGCCCTTTCAGGATATAAAGTCAACAAGGTTGATTTTATAACACTTGTCAATAACCAGATTACTCTTTACAATTATGAGCTCGATTATTATCGGGCACTGACAGATCATGAAATCAAAATTGCAGAGCTTGAAAAAGTGACAGGAGTAAGGCTTTTTCAGTATCCGTAATCATGGATTTATGGAGGAAATATAGATGACTATTACCAGGAAAACAGGATGGGTTGGAATAATAATGCTGTTGATAATACTTGCCGTTATATGGTTTTCCTTTCAGGGAGATGGCAACACAGATTTCCGATCATCTGAAGTCACTGTCAAGGAAGGACTCCACAAGCATGGGCCTGATACAACACATCCTGAGGAAAAAAAGAGAAAGATAAAATACTGGGTCGCCCCCATGGACCCTACGTACATAAGCGACAAACCCGGCAAATCTCCAATGGGAATGGACCTTGTTCCTGTATATGAAGGTGAAGATGAAGTATCAGTAGAAGGAGCGGTCAGGATAGATCCTGTCACCGTTCAGAATATGGGAATACGTACCGCAATAGTTTCACGTGGGCCTCTCCATGTCTCAATACGCACGATCGGAAATGTCACGTATAACGAAGAACTTGTTAAACATATCCATACCAAAATATCAGGCTGGGTTGAAAAACTCTTTGTTACGACTACCGGGGAGAAGATAGGTAAAGATCAGAGGATACTCTCCATCTACTCACCGGAGCTAGTGGCGACGGAAGAAGAGTACCTGCAGGCAATTGCATACAGGGAGAAAGTCGCGGGTTCAAACCTTGAAGATGTGGTGAAGGGTGCTGATACCCTTCTCGAATCAACGAGGAAAAGGCTTCTATTAATGGATATTGATCCCGAGCAAATCAGGCTCCTTGAGGAACAGGGAAAAGTTCAGCGAGAAATGACCCTCCACTCTCCAACTTCAGGCATTGTAATAAAGAAACACGTCTTTGAGGGTATGAAAGTGAACCCGGGAATGGAATTGTATACGATTGCAGATCTGTCAAGAGTATGGGTAATCGCCTCGGTTTACGAATACGAACTCCCTTTTCTCAAAGTCGGTCAGGAGACAACCATGAGCCTTCCCTATGAACCGGGAACTGTTTACAGAGGACATGTTGCCTTTATATATCCTTATCTCTCCCCCAAAACACGGACAGTGCAGGTCAGAATGGAGTTTGACAATCCCGACTTGAAGCTCAAGCCTGATATGTTTGCAGATGTGCTTATCAGCACAGACCCAGGCGGCGACGTCCTTCTTATACCGTCAGAAGCTGTAATACGGACGGGCACACGCAACGTTGTGATAACGTCTTTAGGTGAAGGAAAATTTCTACCCAAAGAAGTAACTCTCGGCCCGGAGGGCGAAGACATGTTTCAGGTCATTTCAGGGCTGGATGAGGGTGAAACAGTCGTCACATCAGGGCAGTTTCTTATTGATTCTGAAAGCCGCCTGAAAGAAGCCATAAACAAAATGATCGATGCAAAGAAAAAGACACCGGCCCATGACATGGAAGACATGCACAAAGCAGACATCAGTATGACCAAAGAACAAAAAAGCATGATGTCTGAACTCATTGACATTTACATGGCCATACATGGAGCACTGGTTTCAGAATCAGCCCCCGGGGTGGCAGAGGAAGCGGCCGGCATGGCAGATATCATTACCAGGATAAAGGCATCAGACCCTGACGGCATATTAAAAGACATGACAGGCCCGGCGGAAAAGTCATTAAAAGGATTACTGTCGGGCGACCTCCGGAAAGCACGGGACTCTTTCAGGACTTTAAACAAATCCGTAATTATGTATACAAAGGGCCCGGGCAGGGATCAGTCAATTTCGTCCGGCATAAAAATATTTTACTGTCCCATGGAAGACGAACACTGGATCCAGCTGTCAGCCGATATCCAGAACCCTTACATGGACAAAGACATGCTCATGTGCGGGGTCGAGGTTGAATACTGATGCTTGAAAAGATAATTGAATACTCAATAAAAAACCGGTTTCTTGTCATTCTTGCGACAGCTTTCATTTTCTTTTGGGGCATCTATTCTTTAGCGATAACACCTCTTGACGCTATTCCCGACCTGTCCGATGTCCAGGTAATTGTTTTTACTGAATATCCCGGGCAGGCGCCTCAGGTAGTGGAAGATCAGATCACCTATCCTCTTACAACTGCCATGCTTGCTGTCCCGGGTGCAAAAGTTGTCAGAGGCTATTCATTCTTTGGTTTATCCTTTGTTTACATCATATTCGAGGACGGCACAGACCTTTACTGGGCAAGGAGCAGGGTCCTTGAATATCTGAATTATGTCTCAGGCCGCCTCCCGCAGGGCATCACTCCTTCCCTCGGCCCTGATGCGACAGGCGTAGGCTGGATTTATGAATACGCCCTTGTTGATAAAAGCGGCAGACACGACCTTGGGGATCTGCGCTCAATCCAGGACTGGTATCTCCGTTATGAGCTCACTTCTGTAGAAGGCGTCTCCGAAGTCGCATCAGTAGGAGGTTTTGTTAAACAGTATCAGGTTGAAGTTGACCCCAACAAGCTCCTTGCCTATAACATTCCCATTCAAAAAGTAAAAAAAGCGATACAGAGCTCAAACAGGGATGTCGGCGGTCGGCTTGTGGAAATGTCCGAGACTGAATACATGGTCAGGGGACTGGGTTATATAAAAACGATAGAAGATATTAAAAACATACCTCTGGGAGTTGATAATGCAGGAACTCCGATTATCATACGTGACGTTGCTAATGTTCATCTCGGACCCGAGCTTCGGCGCGGCCTTACAGAACTGAATGGTGAGGGTGAAGTTGCAGGCGGAATTGTAATAATGCGGTTCGGTGAAAATGCCCTTGCAACCATAGAACGGGTCAAAAAGAAAATCGAGAGCCTTAAGCCCGGTCTTCCCGAAGGAGTTGAAATTGTCCCTGTATATGACCGCTCAGGCCTTATTGAGCGTGCTGTCAGCACCCTTAAAGAAAAACTCATTGAAGAATCAATAATAGTAGCTCTTGTCTGTATAATATTTCTTTTTCACTTCAGATCAGCCTTTGTTGCGATATTTACCCTTCCTGTTGGAATACTTATGGCATTTATTATAATGAAATATCAGGGACTTAACGCAAATATTATGTCCCTTGGAGGCATTGCTATTGCAATTGGCGCCATGATTGACGCTGCAATAGTAATGATAGAAAATGCCCACAAAAAACTGGAGCATGACACTGAAACTAAGGACCACTGGGAAATTATTGCCTCAGCAGCAAAACAGGTGGGACCTGCTCTGTTTTTCTCGCTTCTTATTATCACGTTTTCCTTTATGCCGATATTCACGCTTCAGGCACAGGAGGGGAGACTGTTCAGTCCTCTTGCATTTACAAAAACATATTCCATGGCGGCAGCAGCGCTTCTGGCAATAACACTTGTGCCTGTAATGATGGGGTATTTTATCAAAAAAACTCTTTTGCCTCCCGAATGGAGCATGA
The DNA here is from genome assembly GCA_964347425.1 of uncultured Nitrospirales bacterium. GTDB lineage: Bacteria > Nitrospirota > Thermodesulfovibrionia > UBA6902 > BMS3Bbin08 > CAYFYW01. The sequence goes on along the minus strand of CAYFYW010000075.1, from coordinate 2,604 downwards.
AAAAACAGAAAACATTTTCTCTGGTTCTGTCTGTGACTGCATTTTTCGTATTCCTTCTTATTTCAGAACTTCTGCCTGATTTCACGCTATTAAAATCATTTGCAATACCACTGGCTATTTTTATGGGAACCTTAACATTACTGCTTCTATGGCCGCAGGCGTTAAGCCCCGAAGAAAAAAATCCTGTTAACAGGTTTTTGATATGGGTCTATCGCCCTGTAATCCTGTGGGTGCTCAGGCATAAGGCAATTACAATTTTAATTGCCGTTTTTGTTATTTTAATCACCCTGTTTCCTTTTCGCTCCTGGGTTGTGGAAAAGTCGCCTGAAGGTCTGCTGAAAACAATATCAGAAAAAGTAGCAGTTCTTTTTCCTCTGGACAACATTGGTGGCGAATTTATGCCTCCTCTTTATGAGGGAGATTTTCTATACATGCCGACCACGTTACCGGGAATCTCTATCACAAAAGCAAAAGAACTGCTTCAGCAGACAGATAAAATCCTCGCAAGCTTTCCCGAAATAGACCAGGTATTCGGTAAAATCGGACGCGCAGAAACAGCGACAGACCCTGCCCCGATTTCCATGATTGAAACAACAATTACCCTTAAACCGGACGACGCCTGGAGAAAAGTCCGGGTTAAGCGATTTTTTTCAGACTGGCCTGAAATAATCCGCTGGCCGTTTTCAAAAATCTGGCCTGAGGAAAAACGCCTGACACCACGGGAATTAAAAGCTGAACTGGCAGACGCCATTCCATTCCCGGGGCTGACCGTGGGGACATTTGTAGGTCCGATTAAAACAAGGATAGACATGCTTGCTACAGGAATTAAAACTCCTGTAGGTATAAAAATCATGGGGGACAATCTTGAGACCCTTTCCTCTGTCGGTGAGCAGATTGAGGCAGTTGTACAGCAGGTTCCGGGGGCACGCTCTGTATATTCTGAACGTGTTACAGGCGGAAACTATCTTGATTATGAAATAGACCGCAAAGCAGCTGCCAGGTACGGCCTCACTACAGGAGATATCCAGGATGTTATTCAATCAGCCATCGGCGGAATGAATGTCAGCGAAACTGTTGAGGGCCTGGAACGTTACCCGGTCAATGTAAGGTATAGCCGCGGGCTCAGAGATTCTATACCAAGGCTTGAGCGCATTCTTATACCCACTCCAACCGGCGCCCAGATACCAATAGGGCAGGTGGCAAAAATCAGGATAAGAAAAGGCGCTCCTGTCATAAAGAGTGAAAATTCCAGAATGAGTGCCTGGGTTTATGTTGATCTTGCTGACATAGATGTTGCTACTTATGTCAATAATGCAAAAGCTGCTGTTGAACAAGAAGTTAAACTGCCACCTGGCTACAACATTGTATGGTCAGGCCAATACGAATATATGGAAAGGGCAAACAAAAGACTTGCTGTCGTTGTGCCGGTCACCCTGCTGATTATATTTCTTCTTCTTTACTTTAACTTTAAAAGCATAAGCGAGACAATAATCGTCATGCTTTCTCTGCCTTTTGCAATAGTGGGCGGTATCTGGTTCATTTATCTGCTCGGTTATAACATGAGCATTGCAGTTGGTGTCGGCTTTATTGCACTGGCTGGTGTTGCTGCAGAAATCGGTGTTCTGGTTATGATTTATATTGACCATGCCTACAAAAAACGACTCGGTGAAGACAGGCTGAAAACCAGGGAGGACCTTCATGAGGTTTTTGTAGAGGGAACTTCAAAAAGGGTGCGCCCCATAATGATGACAGTAACTGCTATTATTGCAGGCCTGCTGCCGCTTTTCTGGGGACATGGTGCAGGATCTGATACAATGCGGAGAATTGCTGCTCCGATGATTGGCGGCATGGTGTCATCAGCCATACTTACTCTGATTGTGATTCCGGCTATATACGCATTCTGGAAAGGGAAAAGATTAACCCGATAATTCCGTTCCCGATTCATTAAGGAATCATCTTACAGAAAGACATCAACCCAGAAGCTACAATTTGCCACAGAGATCCCCATAAAAAATTAAACATATAATTTCCAAATCCCAAGCACCAAATTACAAACAAATTCCAAATCCCAAGCACAAAATTACAAATCCATTCTCCGTAGCACGATGCGTCGGGTTGTTGGAATTTTGTCCTGGTTGTTTGCTTTATTTTTGGTCATTGGAATTTGGTCATTGGTTATTATTTGATTATTGTAATTTGGTTATTGTAATTTTGTCATAGTTATTTGTTTTGGTCATTGATATTTCCAGTGAGTTTGTCATCTGCGTAATCTGTGGATTATGTAAGGAATCTATGAGAGGGAAACAGGGGGAGCGATGTCCCCCTGTACAAATGCATATTATGCTCGAACAGGTTGTTCTTTAAGAATCTCTGCCAGATCCTCATCAGGCGTAGTGATAGGCCTGATATTGTAATTCTTGATCAGCAGGTCGAGTACATTCGGTGTCAAAAATGATGGTAGTGTAGGCCCAAGCCTGATATCCTTGATGCCGAGGTGAAAAAGAGTTAACAGTATCGCCACAGCTTTCTGTTCATACCATGAGAGTACCAGGGACAGGGGGAGTTCGTTAATATCGACGCCAAAGGCCTTTGACAGGGCAAGGG
>CAYFYW010000074.1:0-16400 GCA_964347425.1 uncultured Nitrospirales bacterium | reverse complement strand
CTTGTTCTTTTCTGTTGAGGTTTTTTAAATATGATTTCAGGAGGGTTCTCCTCAACCACTTTTCCTTCGTCCATGAAGACAACACGGTCTGCTATGTCCTGAGCAAATCCTACTTCATGGGTTACAATGACCATGGTCATATCCATTTGCGTGGCTATCTGTCTTAAGACATTAAGCACTTCTCCCACCAGTTCTGGATCAAGGGCAGAGGTAATCTCATCAAAAAGCATGATTTTCGGATGCATGGCAAGTGCCCGTGCAATCGCTACCCTTTGCTTTTGTCCGCCGGAAAGCTGTGCCGGATAAGCATTGACCTTGTCGTTTAGCCCTACCATATCTAAAAGTTCCTTTGCCTCTTTTTCAGCCTCTTTTCTTTCTTTTTTCAATACATGAATGGGCGCTTCTGTAATATTGCGTAGGGTATTCATATGCGGGAATAAGTTAAAATGCTGAAAGACCATACCAAACCTAGAACGGATGTTTCGCATATGCGCCTCATTGGCAGTGACCCAACCTACCCCTTTTCTCATCTCCCAGAAACGTTCACCATTCACTTCAATAGTGCCGGAATCAGGTTTTTCCAATGTCATTAATAATCTTAAAAGGGTTGATTTCCCTGAGCCGCTGGGCCCTATAATCACTAATTTTTCTTTTTGATGAATAGCCAGATCAAAATCTCTTAAAACATGAAGACTTCCATAGTATTTATTAATCTTTCGTATGTGAATCAAATTCATAATGCCTTAACCCCATTAGATGCTTACTATCTAACGGGGTTAACCATGACGGATGACCAACCGTTGTTCCAGTCGTCTAATCAAATACACTGACATTAAACTCAGGACCAAAAACAAAAGCCCTACCATTGTAAATGGTTCAAAATACCGGAATGTCTCTGACCCGATAAGCTTGGACCTTTGCAGAACCTCCAGAACCGTAATCGCTGAAAGAACCGGTGTATCTTTAAACATGGCAACAAGATAATTGCCCAGGGCCGGAATAATAGGAGGAATAGCCTGGGGCAAAATTATTTTCTGAAACAATTGCCGCCTGCTGAAATTCAAAGCCAATCCTGCCTCCCACTGCCCCTTGGAAATCGACTCTATCCCTGAACGATAAACTTCTGAAGTATAGGCGCTGTAATGAAATCCCAGGGCGAACACCCCTGTTAAAAAGGGTGATAATTGCAGACCGAAAGTCGGTAAAACATAAAACAAAAAATAAAGCTGAACCAGAAGCGGGGTGCTTCTGACAAATTCCACGAAAATAACCGCAGGCCAGGAAATAAATCTGTTACGTGAACGCCGGGCTATTGCCCACAGCAGTCCTGCCATCAAAGCCAGCGCCATTCCCCAGAATGTGGCTTTAACGGTTACCCATAGTCCGGTTAATAATTCCGGAAAAATCCTGACAACAAATGACCAGTCAAACATTTACCCCGTTAGAAAGCCCCACTGCTTGCAGCCTGGGTAAAATAAACTCCTTTTAAAGTGATCACGGGTTCTAATGCCCCGTGTGAGCCCCGTAAGGGACCAGAGGTCTTACGGGGTTTACCTGATGCCTCCGTAATCCATCCCGAAGGTCAATTTTTTCTCAAGGGTTTTCATGCCCCATGTAACACACAGTGCCAGGAAAAAATACATCAAAAGGATCAAACTGAAAATCTCCGTTGTTTTTAATGTCGAGGCACGAAGAATCTGCCCCTGAAACGTAAGTTCTGAGACTGTAATCAGCGAGACTAAAGCTGTATTTTTCAACAGTTCAATAAATAAATTCCCAAAAGGCGGAATCATGCGAATCGTTGCCTGAGGTATAATAATCCGCCACATGGTTTGACGCTTTGTCATATTCAGCGCTGTCGCTGCCTGATATTGCTTATTTGGTATAGCTTGGATGGCCCCTCTGACAATTTCCGCGCCATATGCGCCTGCATTCAAACCTAAAACAACGATGCCGCAGAACACAGCCTCCAGTTCAATGCCTAACATAGGCAGGGCAAAATAAACCCAGAAGAGCTGAACAAGGGCAGAGGTTCCCCGCAAAAACTCGATATAAGTAATAGAAATTTTACGAAGAAATGGATAATGAGAGAGGCGGCCAAGTCCAACGAACAAGGCCATAAAACACGCAATGGCAGAACCGCCGAAAAAAATTATTATTGTTACCCATAAGCCCTGTAAAAGTGGATTAAAGAAATCAAATATATTTTCCATAATCAATCAGCATTGAAAACAAAACTTAAATTATACATTAAGGGACGCAGAGTTCCTTTGCTGTAACATCCCCAGGCAGGCTGTCCTGTGCAAACCCGAAAGGACGCACCAGCTCCAAATGCCTTTTTGTTCCAATAAAATCTTTAAGATGTCTATTAAATTCTTCTAAAAATCTCTTGTCATCTTTATGAAAGGCAAAGGCACCATACCCTCCCGCAACCTTGCCTTCGATAATGGGGTCTTGAAAAGGACGGGCCTGTTCCAGTTCACGACTCTTTGATTCCCTCAGTAATCTTGCCACCGTGAGGCTTGTCCCGGCAAAGGCATCAACACGGTCAGCAAGGACACCTGCCAGGGCACTGGGTGTATCTGGAAAGACCACAATGCGCTCATCAGGTACACCTAAATCTCGGGCATACCCCCTCTCAACAGCTCCAACAACAACACCTATCTTAGCCTGTTCATTCTTCGCAACATCTTCATAACTCTGCAAATTAAGCGGGTTACCTTTTTTTACAATAAATGCCTGCCCTATTGTATATGTCGGGTTGGAAAATGAAGCCCCTTTACACCTCTCAGGCGTGATATACATGCCAGCGGCTATCATATCAAAACGCCTTGCCTTCAGTCCCGGGATAAGTGAGCCAAATTCCGTAAGAACGCCTTCCACCTTGTTTATACCCATCTTGTTCAAAATAACGCGAACGATTTCAGGTGCTTCTCCAGTTAACTTGCCTGTTGATGTATCCATATAGGCAAAAGGCGCTTCATTGGCATAGCCCACACGAACGACACCATCCTCCTTAATCTTCTCCAAGGTACCTGCTACAAAAGGAGGCTTCCTGACAGTTTCTCTGGGCAATATAATCGCCAGCACGACAAGCAGCACGATGCTGGCGATAAGAACAAAAATAAATTTTCTGTCTTTCATAAGCATATCACCTTTAATTCGTATACTCAGGCGGCCAGAACTCGCCGGGCCTCATATCTTTTTTCATTTCTCGATATAGATATTTAATGGCTGGACAGTAATCTTTTATCGGTTTGAATATATCACCTGTCCACTGAAAGGTTGTTCCTAAACAATGCCCGCAGCATTGATAACGTATTTCACAATCTTTACACTCCTCCATGTTTTCTACGCGGCGGCTCTGTAATTTCCTGACTCTTTCAGGGAAGTAATCAATCTTTTTTCGTTGTGCATCCCACTTTCCATAAATAAGATCCTGTAGAGGGGTATCTCCCGAGAAGGCCCGGTCACATGAAGAGACATAGCCGTCAGGGGTCAAATGCGGACTAGGATCACAGGCGCGGCAGTAAAACGAACTGTGCCCGTCAAAGTTAAAAACCAGGTCATTTGTATAATGAACACCCAGTTCCCTTCCTCGTCGCCAGGCTTTTATAAATTCCTTGGCATAATCCATGATGTCAACAGCATAAATATCATCAACTTTTTTGCCTACAGGGTTTAACACTGCTTTTGAGATAACGCAATCTATGCCCATGTCGTGAATCTCATCAATAACTTTCACCTGCCGTTTAAGATTAAGTTGACTTACAGTTAGACCAATACCAACTGATGTCATGTTTTTAAGTCTTTCAACCGACTGTAATATCCGTTCTGTGCCCGGTTTGCCTTCGGGCGTGACTCGAATCTGGTCGCAGACATCCCTCGGCCCGTCATAAGATACCCACACGCGATGAATGTGTCTGCCAACCCAGTCTGCAACCTCTTCATTAAAAACTCCATTTGTTATGATCTCAAAGAAAACACCTTCTCCTGCTATCTCATTGGCAATGTCATGAATCTTTTTCATACCATTTAAGTTCTGTGTTGGTTCGCCGATACTGTAGAAACGGACCTTAAAATTACGCGTCTTCTCAAAATACTCCTTCATTGCGACTCGCACAAATTCCGTGTCAATGTACATGTCCTCCCTATCCATGGATGAAGTAATGCAATACTTGCACCGCATATTACAGGCTGTTGTAATTAAAGGCGAAATAAACCTTTTATTATAGTGGGGCATAACATCCCTCCTTGGTTTTCTGATATTTATATATAATCCTGTGTTTATTTTTTAAACGGTTTTTTCATATGTCTCAACCATTGGATATGCGCCATTGTCATCATGCACTTCTCTGCCGGTACAGGGTGGATTAAACACACAAGCCATACGCATCTGGGTCCTTGCCCTCAAAATATGTTTGTCATGTCGGTCAAGGGCATAAATTGTCCCGGGTCTAATGGGATATACCTTGCCATCTTCAGTGGTTTCCACCTCACCTTCTCCTTCGATGCAGTAGACAGCTTCCAGGTGGTTCAAATATTGCATGGGCGTTTCTGTGCGGGCATAAACGATAGTCTCATGAAAAGAAAATCCCATACCATCTTTCTTGAGTAATAGCCGGCGGCTGAACCAGTTGGGGGTTGTGACTTCGGATTCTGTCCCTTTAATATCTTCAATAGTCCTGACAATCACTTAATACCTCCTACCATTAATGGTTCTTTTTTATTTAGAACAGATTGCAAGCTTGCTTTTATGTTTTCTAATCCCCTGTAAAGTAATTCTTCCTCAATAATCAATGGCGGAAGAAACTTGAGAACATTATCCTCAGCACCTGCAATCTCTATGATTAAGCCATTATTAAAGGCTTTTCTTGAAACCTCTTTGGCCATACCATTATTAGGCAATTCCAGGCCGAATATCAGGCCGCGCCCCCTTAACTTCATCCTCAATTCCGGGAACTCCTCAACAAACTTTTCTAGTTCTTCTCTTAAAATTTTTGACTTTTTAAAGACAGCCTCAGACAATTGGTCGTCTTCCCAATAACTTAATGCCACTGTTGCCGCTACAAAGGCAAGATTATTCCCGCGAAAGGTCCCTGTATGTTCTCCCGGCTTCCAAATATCCAATTCCGGTTTCATTAACACTAACGATAAAGGAAGCCCGCCACCGATTGACTTGGAAAGCAGCACCATGTCTGGGTTAAGACCAGCCTCTTCAAAACTAAAGAATCGTCCGGTACGACCATTGCCCACCTGGATATCATCAATAATCAACAGAATATCCAGATCACGGCAAACCTGCTCCAATCCTTTTAACCATTCTATGCTGGCCACATTCACACCGCCTTCACACTGAATGGTCTCCACGATAATCGCAGATGGTAGGTCTACACCGCTGCTTTTATCAACCAATGACTTTCGTAAGTAGTCAATGGTGTTAAAATTACCGTCTAAATAACCCTCATATGGCATGAAAGAGACATTCGTACGATTGATAAAAGCTTCATCACGATAAAAAGAGTTGCCAGTTAAGGCAACAGACCCCATTGTCATGCCGTGAAAGCCGTTTGTAAATGAAATAATATTCGAGCGTCCTTTGACCATTTTGGCTAACTTGAGGACTGTTTCAACTGCATTTGTTCCTGTTGGGCCTGGGAACTGGATCTTGTAATCCATGTTGCGAGGGACAAGAATGACATCACGCATTTTTTCCAAAAATGCCTTTTTGGCTGATGTCGCTTGATCTAAACCGTGAACGATCCCCTCATTTTGGATATATTTTATGAGTGCTTCATTAATTTTAGGGTTATTGTGTCCGTAGTTTAAGGTACCGGCTCCGGCAAAAAAGTCCAGATATTCTTTCCCTTGTTCGTCATATACCAGGCATCCCTTTGCACGTTCAAAGATGGCCGGAAACATCCGTATATAACTGCGTACTTTAGATTCCATTTGTTTGAAAATTTGCATGATAAATACCTCCTTTGTTATTAAGGTAGCGGCCCTATTTGAAAGAGAATTTCTTCCTCACGGCTTTCCTTGATAGGGAAGAACTCTTTTGTGAAAAAGGGTGTTTCTTTACAATCCACGTTTAATTCCTTAGCAAAAGAAAGAAATAAATTCCTTGATGCCTGATTAGACGGTGATACGGTTGCTTCAATGTATCTAATATTCTGACATCCGCCCTGCTGTATCAGTTTATGTAAAAGTGTCTTGGCAAGACCCTGCTGTCTTGCACTCCTGCGGACAGCTATCTGCCAGACAAAAATAACATCCGGTAACTTCGGTGGTCTATAAGCAGAGACAAATCCTAATAATTCAGAATCTTTTTCAGCAATTAAACACGTTTCTGAAAAATGCTGGCAAAAAAGCAAATAGAGATAGGAAGAATTCAAATTAAGCGGCTTACTGTCACGAACCAGCTCCCATATTCTGGCACCATCATTGACATTAGGATTTCTTATATTAATCGAGTTTTTATCCACTTATGTTATTACCTCACCTCCGAAATTTTTGGCTTGGAATTCTAAAGCCATACCAGCTAAATGACATGAGCAAGGTCTATTTTTTAAATTTAATGGCAAATGCCTTTCAAAAAGTAGTATAATAAACAATTTAAGGCAGTTTAAAATTTCCAGAAATTTATTATTGCCATCTCACGAAAAGTGGATAGATACTATCTATCAAAAAACCTTGTTTTAGTTGCTTATATAATTAATAACTCATCAATTTATTAGCATTCTAAATAATTTTATGCAGAATTACATACAAAAGGAAGCATAACTCATTGAGTAATTGAAAACTTAATATACTAAATAAATATTGCTATGTCAAGGAGACTTCTATAATGGCTGAAGATATAAATTATGAGGAGAAGATATTATTAAATATACGCAAGATAATGAGGGCCATCGATATGTATTCATCTTATCTCGCTCGCCAGTACGGTTTAACCTCACCACAGCTTATATGTCTTAAAAAACTTGCTGAAGAAGGCGAAACAGCCCCTGGAGCCCTTGCAAAATCAGCACATTTAAGCCATGCCACTATTACCGGTATTATTAACCGGCTTGAGAAAAAAGGACTTGTAGAGAGAACCCGCAGTCTTGAAGATGGCCGCAGCTTTTTAATAAGCATAACTGATTCAGGCCGGTCAATGGTCGAATCCTCCCCTTCCATGATACATGAACAATTTATGCATGAGCTTTCTAAACTTGCTGACTGGGAAAAGACTACAATACTTTCTTCTCTTCAAAGAATTACTTCTATGCTGTCCGTTGAATCACTCGAGGTGTTGCCTGTTTTGACAACCGGACCTGTCGAAGCCCCTGCGGAAAAAATCACCGAACTCCTTTCTTTTGATGTCGAAGACATCCAGGAAAAAACTGATGAGGAGATATGCAGCGATAAAACCAACGGAGGTAAATAGTCATTACCTTCTTCGTGGTGGAGTTGGTCGTCTCCTTCTTTGACGGCGCTGCCTTACCTTTCTGCGTTTGGGAGGCTTTCTTATGCGCTTTGGAGGTTTAAATTTTTTCTTATCCCTGAGCCCTATCTGAATTAATTCACCATTTTTTTGGAGAATTAATTTATCCATAAGTATGTCTGAAATAATAAAACCCGCAACCTTGTCATTTACATGATATAACCCTGTCTTTTTTGTTACCCGATCTTCAATAATTGCAAGTTTCTGATTATTCATAATTATTGTCCCAAAGAGCTGTGGTTTTTCTTTCGGAAAAACAGACTGAAATTTTTTAGATGCTATTTTGACAGGTGATCTTGATGGACGAAAGAGGTCTTTCTTAACGATTATTTCGTGGGCTGCCTTCTTTGATATCTTTTCTTTGCTTTCAATAATGCTTTTTTCATCTATTAAAGATTTCTTTTGAACTTTGTAGGTTGGTATATCTAAAGGGTTCGTCCAGACCTTATATAGTCTGAAACTCAACAGCCCTATAATGGCAAATAGAAACACATTTATTAAGAAAAAGTTACGAATTATATGAGTAATTATTTAGTATACTAATTATAATATAACGACTGACTTGTGATATATGCTATAATTTTTCTATAATATGCGTCAAGAATACTTTTTAGAAATAAAATAATTTTTAGTGTATTAAATAAAGTTTTAATCCAATGCTTTTGTCAAATTGGTGGATGAATTATCGAAGAACTAAACGCGCAGTCGAAAACAAGTGCTCTATTTGTGGATACAAATTTCTCGACACACACAATGCAAGGGGCAATGGTTTAATTGGGGTGTTTTTTGATAAAAGAGCATTTATTTGTCAAAAATGTGGGTATTTATATTGTTTAAAATGTGCTCACCGAAAATCAGAAGGAGTATTAGTTTGCCATTGTGGTGAATCTTTACCAATGCGCATCTGATAAAATAAAAGCCCTTAAGGGTGCAAGTATACACTGACATCTAAATGTCTAATGTCCACTTCTCAATTTCTGTCTTTTCAATGGGAGCAATGTTTCTGACAGGATATGTATCAGAGGAATTAATGGTTAAAGAACATTAAAAATACTATGTAGAGGTCATGAAAAAGACAGTGCTTGAATATGAGAAACTTTCCAACGAATGGCTTGCATACATCTCAAAAAAGTAACATGTATTATGAAAAATTTCCTCTTTAAGCTGTATATGTTAGCGTTCATAATTTTTATGGTGTTTCTTGTTTCTATCATGTGGAAGATGACTTTTGTGCATACAATTGAGGAGTATCATGCCGGAAAAGAGTTTGTAGAAATAGCAAAATTTAAAGATCATTCAATGCAAAAGGCGGAGAAGACCACTTTTAAAAAAAATGTAATTGAAAACAAAGAGAAGGTAAAACAATACCTCGGATACAGGGTTCTTGAAGAACAGAAAATAAAAGGGCACTTTTACCATGTTGGTCTTGACATCGGGCCTAACAAGAAGCCTTATGCTAAAGTGCCAAAACCTTCGAGTGAGTCAGTAAATTTCCTTATAAAAACCAGTCAAGCCATGGCAGAAGTAAAAGAATATGTCAAGCCAGCCATAGTGAATATTTCAACCACCAAGACGAAGAAAATCATAGAAAGTCCTTTTGCCCCTTATTTTGATAACCCATTTTTCAGAAGATTCTTTGGTGATAGGTTCAGCTATCCAAAGCAACCGGGAATGCACAAAACAGTAAGTTTTGGTTCAGGAGTAATTGTTTCTTGTGATGGATATATCCTAACAAACAATCACGTTATTAGAGATGCTGATGAAATAAAAGTCCTGCTTCCCGACAAAAGAGAATTTCAGGGCAAAGTTATTGGTACTGACCCCAAAACAGATATTGCAGTAATTAAAATTGACGCAGAGGAGTTACCGGTAATTATTTGGGGTGATTCTGACGAATTAAGAGTCGGAGAAGTGGTGCTGGCAATCGGAAACCCTTATGGATTAGACCAGACTGTTACAATGGGTGTAATCAGTGCAGTAGGGAGGGCAAATGTCGGCATTGCAGATTACGAAGACTTTATCCAGACAGATGCTGCGATTAATCCTGGAAATTCTGGCGGTGCCCTGGTCAATGCAAGATGCGAGCTTATAGGCATTAATACAGCTATTTTCAGCAAAACCGTTGGGTATCAAGGTATAGGATTTGCGATTCCGAGTAATATGGCAAAAGTTGTTATAGACAGGCTAATAAAAAACGGAAGGGTTGTAAGGGGCTGGCTCGGCGTATCAATACAGTCGATTACTCCCGAACTTGCCAAGCAGTTTAATTTAAAAGAAGAGTATGGCGCCCTTGTCAGTGATGTTGTTGAAAACAGTCCAGCAGAAAAAGCTGGAATTACGAGAGGTGATGTAATTATAGAGTATAATGGTAAAAGAGTTGACGAACCATATAAACTTAGAAATACTGTAGTAAATACCCCACCCGGGGAGTTGATAGAACTTAAAGTAATCAGGGACAGCAGGACTGAAATAATTCAAGTGATAATAAGCGAGCTACACACAGAAGAACAAAAAGAACTTCACATAGAATATAAAAATGTACTGAAAGGAGTAAGTGTGCAGAATCTAACCCCTGAGCTATATCATCAAATAAATATTCCAGAAAAGATAAGAGGTGTCATTGTCACCGGTATTAATGCGGAAAGTCCAGCAGAAGGGAAACTCATGGGGGGTGATATCATTCAAGAAATAAACAAAGAAGCCGTAGCGAACTTAGAAGAATATGAAACCATTGTATCAGATATAAAGCCTGACGAAGGTGTGTTGTTGTTAGTTTTCCGGAAAGGCAAATCGGTCTTTATAACGATTTCTCCTAATGAAGAATAGGGACACATTAGGAGCCGCACGTCTGTTACTAAAGGAGGGGGTAAATCCCGAACACCATTCGGTACGGGACAGGTATTCATCAAGCAAGACGAATTCCGAGGTATTGGAACAAATGTCTTCACTGACAAAGTCAGAGAAATCTTTTGGTGTTGCGGTCTTTTCTGACTTTTCAAAGGCGGGATAGTGATGAATATTTGAAAGTGGTGGTCATTTTTTTTAATTTAAAATTCCTTTCTTCCTTTGAGAGGGGAAGCAGGCTCGGAGCGTCCCGAATAACGGGATTTCCACTTCGTTACAACAGTCAACGGAGTCCGCCTGTCCCGAGAGCTTGTGATTCGGGAAGCTACGAGACTGCGGGAGGGTGGGTTTCTTTTTTGTTACGTTCAGGATTCATGTCAATCAATCTTGATTAACCTTTAATCTTTGTGATAGGATTTCTCATAAAAAGTTCTAACTTTATCCAGTAAGGACCATTTGAAAAACTTAGGGGTTTAAGCTAACTGAGCTAAGCCCCTTTTTTTTACTTTTGAAATGAAGTACCACGTCTACATTCTAAAAAGTGTATCCACTGGCAGGTCATACATCGGTCATTCAAAAGACCTGAACAATCGTGTTGCAGAACACAATAACAACAAAAATAAGGCAACTCGCAGGAAAGGACCACCATTTACTCCCCGTACACCCTTTTCATTTCAGAGGTGTACTCGCGGCCTTTTTCATAGATATAAAAAGGCGGGTCGATCTTGAGCCATGTGCCCGAGTCTTTTACGGCCTCGATCAGGACCATCTTTGCTTCCCCGTGCCTTTTTGCCGGGGACCTGCCTGCTCGCGTCGATTCAGCCGAGCGGGCCGGCGGGCAGGGCTCGACTCTTCGGGAGTGCACGAAGCGCATTTTCTTTGGCTCAAGCCCTGCTCTCTTCAGCAGGCTGATCAACTCGACAAGCCTGAAGGGATGATAAATCAGATAGAACCTTCCCCTGTTTTTCAGCAGGTACGAGGCTGTGCTTACCAGAACGGGAAGTGACATCTTTATTTCGTGTCTCGCCACTGCGCGCTCTCTGTCCGTACTCAAACGGCCTGATTTTGGCCTTCTGAAAGGCGGGTTTGAAAATACAAAATTAAACGTATTGGCAGGAAAAATATTTTTCAGGTTTTTGATATCTTCCATCAGGATATCAATCTTATCATCAAGCCTGTTCAGCGTTACATTTTTCTTTGCACATTCGGCAAGGGATTTCTGGATTTCAACTGCAAAGAGTTTTGCGCTTTTCAGTCTTTTTGCAAGAAGTATTGATATGATACCTGAGCCGGTGCCCAGTTCAATCCCCCGGTGAAGCTTTTTCGCCGAGATAAAGTCATCGAGAAGGAGTGCATCTACGCTGAAGCGATATCCCCTCTTCGGTTGAAAGAGCCGTATATCTTTTATACTGTCCAGCGTGAGTTCCACAATTATCCATCCTCGTTTGTCCTTTCATATATTACAGTATCATATTTATTTTTTCGTCGATGCCCTGAGTTTCTTCAAGCTGCCTCTGGATGTCCGTATCGGTTCCTTCCAGGCGTTTTACTGCCTTCTCTCCGCTTATGCTTACCATCAGAAATATCAGGCCCAGAATACCAAAGACAATCCATGCCTTTTTTGCAGGCAGGTTGTGGACATGAACGCTTGCGATAACCACAAATAATGTTGTTAAAGCAATGGTTATTATGTGGCCGGCATACGGTATAGGACTAACCAGGGCATTTATCGGTATCAACGCAGAGATATACGCATTGCATCTGTATGCTGTCTCAAAAGACTCCCGTGAACCCATGAGCTTCCAGATCGTAAAATAGAGGGCTGCAACGATAAAACCGGAAATAACGATGATAATGGTAAGCATTATGATAAATGATACTGCTCCTATACCCGGTGGTCCAGCCGGTGATACGTCCATAATGCCGAAGAACGCCTGTATCAAACCTCCAATAAAACCCATAACTATCATAAATACCAGGGGTTCTATGAATCCGCCTGTCTTGGGCATCTCCTTGAAAAAACCTGCCGGAGAAGTGACTATTCTGATCGCTGTCTGGAGGATGTTTATTAAATCAAATTTTGTGCCGATTTTTGCCTCCCTGAATGATCTGAATCCGCTATTCTGGCTGATTTCTTTTTTATTTTCAAGATGAATTAGTTACACGTAAGCATTTCCTTTTTCGTAATGGCAGGGTATAGTATGAGAGCGGTTTGTCGAATCGACCCTCGGAATCTCGGTACGAGTCGATTCCGACCCGAAATTTCGGGATGAGCCTGCCTGCATGCCTGAGGCATGTAAACCGGCAGGGAGGGCAGACAGGAATGAGTGAAAGGCTAATACTGTTATCCGGGGACTGTTCTGTCTCTGTTTTTGGAACTTATGCCCTCCTGCGCTGAATGCGATTCGCACGGGGAATTGATTCTGACCTTATTCTTACGGTATTGCCGTGCGCCTCCAGGCCTTCGGTATCTGCAAAAATTTCAGATGATCGAGCGAGTTTCGCAAAGCCTTCTTTTTTACAGTTTATCAGACTCAGCCGTTTTATGAAGTCGTAGACTCCAAGGGGAGAGGAAAATCTCGCTGTGCCGCCTGTTGGAAGGGTATGGTTGGGACCTGCGGTATAATCTCCCAGTGTTTCCGGTGTCCATTCACCCAGGAATACTGCTCCGGCATTTTTTATCTTTGGCAAAAATCTTGCCGGCACTCTGGTCATTATTTCAAGATGTTCAGGGGCTATACTGTTTGCCACGTCAATAGCGGAGTTCAGGTCTTTTGTGATAATTATTGCACCATGTTTGTCAAGGGATTTTTTTGCGATATTTCTTCTCTTGAGATTTTGCAACTGGAGTCTGACCTCCTTACTGACTTTTTTTGCCATGGACTCTGAGTTGGTAATTAAAACCGAAGAGGCCATCTTGTCGTGTTCTGCCTGACTTAACAGGTCGGCCGCAACAAATGAGGGATTAGCAGTGCTGTCGGCAACTATCAATATCTCGCTTGGGCCTGCAATCATGTCAATATCCACATCTCCAAACACCATCTTTTTGGCTGTGGAAACGTAGATGTTTCCCGGCCCCACAATCTTATCAACCCTCTTAATGGTCTTTGTCCCATAAGCCATGGCAGCTATTGCCTGGGCGCCTCCTATCCCGTACACTTCCTTTAAGCCGAGCAGTTTTATTGCAGCAGCTACCGGAGGGTCGATCTTTCCCCCTGATGTTGGAACACAGAGGACAATCTCTTTCACACCGGCTACCTGGGCAGGTATCACGTTCATAAGCACTGTTGAAGGATACGATGCCTTTCCTCCCGGGACATAAACCCCGACCCTCTCAATGGGTCTGATAAGATGTCCGAGCAGAATATTGCCCATTTCCGAAAAATACCATGACTCCTCTTTCTGAAGCTCGTGAAATTCCCTTATTCTTTTGGCTGAAAATTTCAGTGCCTTTAAAAACCCTTTTCCCGCATTTTTAGCAGAGGATTCTATTTCTGTGTTATGTATTGAAAGCCGTTTTACCCTTATTGAATCGAATTTCTCTGTATATTTTTTTACGGCCTTATCACCGTCTTTCTTAACGTCATTGATGATTTTTTCAACGATGCGCCTTGTGCTGTCTTTTTCTGTAATAATGGATGCCCTCTCCTTCAGAGACTTCATAAACGTTTTGATCTGTGATCCCCTGACTAACCTCATTTTATTCTCCTGGTATAACTTTGTTATCCCTGATGAAACCGTAAAGGTGCGTTCAACCCACGGTGCTCTACGAACCGATTATAGAATATGATGCCACAGATTTTAAACTGCAATAGTCGGATAATACATCTGTGTAATCAAGCTCCGCTATTTTATTCTCCTTATTTTTGCTCCCAACTGCTTTAGTTTTTCCTCTATTTTCTCATAGCCCCTGTCAAGATGATAAACCCTGTCCACAGTGGTAGTCCCTTCTGCAGCGAGTCCAGCAAGTACTAGCGATGCACTGGCCCTTAAATCAGTTGCCATAACCGGGGCACCTTTCAGTGATTTTATTCCCTTGACAGTTGCGGTTGCACCTTCTACCTTTATATCCGCTCCCATTCGTCTCATCTCTGCTACATGCATGAATCTGTTTTCAAATATATTTTCTGCAATAAGACTTGTTCCTTCTGATATGGTCATTAATGCCATAAACTGTGCCTGCATGTCAGTCGGGAAGCCCGGGTAAGGCATGGTTCTTATATCTACAGGTTTCAGCCTGTCAGAGGCTTTAACGGTCAGTCCGTCCCTGTCATGGTCGATCCGGAGCCCTGCTTCCGTGAGTTTAACGATAACGGGTTCTACATGTTCCGGATTGCAGCCCTTTATTCTTATCACACCTCTGGTCATTCCGGCTGCAACGAGAAATGTTCCCGCCTCTATCCTGTCAGGTATTATGCTGTAGTCAAGCGGTTTAAGACTCTTTACCCCTTTTATTGTGATAACGCCTGTGCCTGCCCCCTGTATATCAGCACCCATTGATATCAATGCATTCGCAAGATCGACAACTTCAGGTTCACATGCTGCATTTTCAATAACCGTTATCCCCTCTGCAAGCACTGCAGCCATTATCAGGTTTTCAGTGCCGGTAACAGTCGGCATGTCGAGATAAATAGAAGCACCCTTGAGGCGCTTTGCTCTGACCTTGATATACCCTTCAGAGAGGGTTACTTCTGCCCCCAATTTTTTAAGACCCAGAACGTGGAGATTTATCGGTCTTGCTCCAATCGCGCATCCACCCGGAAGCGAAACCGTTGCTTCACCCGTCCTCGCAAGCAAAGGACCAAGCACGAGTACTGATGCGCGCATTGTCTTTACGAGGTCATAAGGCGCCTCTACGGAATTTATTCTGTCGGTGCGGAGGAGGATGCTGTTATGCTGAACCCGGAATTCAATACCGAGCCTGGTAAGGAGTTTTCCCATTATTGTTATATCTTTCAGGAGCGGTGTATTGGATATAAGACTTTCTCCTGAACTCAGTAAGGAGGCTGCCATGATGGGGAGGGCTGCATTCTTGGCGCCGCTTGTTAATACTTCGCCGTTTAATCTTATACCGCCTTCGATTACTATCTTTTCCACTTTGCCTGTAGTATCCTGTCAAGCCCTGAATAATCCCTTATGGTTTCCATTTGCGTATAACCAGATGATTTTATTATTTCAGAAACGCCTCCTGCCTGGCCGGCACCGAGTTCGAGCATAATACGTCCCTCATCCTTGAGTAAACGTCTGGCTGCCGGAATCAGCTTTTTATAAAAATCAAGCCCGTCTGCACCGCCGTCAAGGGCTATCAGGGGCTCCCAGTCTCTAATCTCGGGCTGAAGACCACTAATTTCACCGGTTTTTATATAGGGAGGATTAGAAATGATAAGGTCGAAGGCAGATGGTAGACATTGATCAGTATACATCTCTTCAAAAGGCTGAAAGAGTGAACCTCTGAGAAATCTAACATTCTCAATACCATTTATCCCGGCATTCATGTCCGCATATTCAATGGCAAGCCCTGAAATATCAGTTCCGCAGACCCGGGAACCGGGGAATTCCCTGGCAAGTGCGAGAGCTAAACATCCGCTCCCAGTACAAACATCCAGGATATTCAGTGACGAGTAACGAGTAACGAGTGACGAGTTTTTCTTTCTACTGTCAACTATTGACTGATAACCGTTAACTGTTTTTATGGCCTGTTCTGCCATAAGCTCTGTCTCGGGTCGCGGAATTAAAATGCCCGGCCCGACCAGAAGCTTGAGCCCGAGAAATTCCACGTATCCCAGAATATACTGGAGAGGCTCGCGTCTCAGTCTCCTCCAAGCCATATCCCCAACATTATTTATCTCTTCTCTGCTCAATGACGGATTATCCCTGTAGAGTTCAACGGTGTCTAAATCCAGGCCGTGCCTTAGCAATATTTCCGCTTCCCTCTGGGCTGCTTCAATGCCGCCTCTATCAAGGAATTTTGAAACTTCTCTCAGTTTATCGATCGCTCTCATATAACAGATAACAATTAACAGTTAACCAATAACTGCAGTTTTATATTTGTTTCAGCTTCTCGGCCTGA
>CAYFYW010000073.1:0-2305 GCA_964347425.1 uncultured Nitrospirales bacterium | reverse complement strand
CGTTTTAATTAAAATGATGGGCAATAAATATCTGCTCCTCACTCTTTGCTTTGACTAAAAAGCCGAGCGTACCAAAGGTTTTTTCCTTCGGTCTACGACTCGTCCATGACCCATTGGGTAGAGCAGCTCGGCCATGCTTCGATAAACTCAGCACCCGCCGCTTTCTGCCTCCCGATTACTCGGGATTTAGCTTTTTCGGGAATTAGTTATGTAATGTATGTGACAAAAACTTAATTTGTGCTTAGGATAAAAGAAAAAATTATCTGTCAATAAAGTTTACCATCAACCATACTAGTTGTCAATATAATATAGAAACATGGGGGACGTTGTAGAAACATAGGGGACGTTGTTGAATAAGTTGACTTACTGAAACGGACAAATGGGTCAGTCCTGTAAATCCTGAAAGCCAGAACACGGGATAAACTCTATTTCCCTGGAATTATCGAGGTCTGATCTCGATAATTCAGCCTGCACAATTAATGTTAGTCCATCAGAGCCTTTTACCGTCACGACTTCATCTTTTTCTATGGCCAAATCACTTCTGATCACTTTTGCACGCCACAACTCACCATTTATTCGTACATAGCCGGACGGGGATAGCCGATCGACTGTTGTGCCTTTTGATCCAACTATACTGTTAGGGTCGACTTTTTCATAGGCACGCCACACAAAGGGAAACAGGATAATGTCTTTGATGATCCAGAGACAGGTAAACGTCCACACAGCCCATGTCGGGATATTCATCCAGTGTCGAAGCAGAATTAAGATCAAGAGCAGCATGGCTAATCCTGGTAACTGTAGCACTGAATACTTTAAGACAACCTGTCGTGACCACATTCGACTATCCATAATTATTTATAAATATAAAAGAATCAACGGATAAAAAAAAGATTGCCGATTGAAACCTGCTATTTTTTAGAGTATAGCAAAATCGTTGACTTCGGGAAGTTATTGCTTCCACCTGCTACTAGGCAATCTACCAAACCCAGGGAATAAGTTTATCTTTTACCCTTTCAGCATATTCGGAGTATCCATTTAATTCATTCTGGAGTGTTTTATCCTCTAGCGAAGTTCGGATTATTAGCAGAAGAATAGCAATTCCTGCAGGGATTAACCCGAAAAGAGAACCTATGATGAGCGGAGTTGATACAGCCCACAAAATTGCTCCGAGATAGCCTGGATGTCTTACAATCTTATATGGCCCAATTGTTATTACTTTATGACCTCTGTCTTTCTGGATTCGGACAGTTGTTTCAAAATGAGGGTTCACTACCATCGCCCAGTCAGAAAGAATAACGCTAGCAATGTAAAAGACCAACCCGAATATTAAATAATGTATACCGAGGCTTGACCATTGAAATCTACCGACATCTAAACCAATAACAGCAGGCATAATATAGAAACCAATTATGAGAAAAGCCGGCAGCATGAATTTATCCCATTTTTTAGTACCCCTCTTTTTCTTCCATTCCAATCTGTGTTTTATCAGCTCGGGGTTCGTTTTATACAAAAGTAATGTACTTGCAAGTAAGAGTATAAAACATGACCCCAAGTAAATCCATGCTCGAGGTATTTCTATATGACCTGCCGAAGCAAAAAGGATTACTGCCTGTAAAAATGGGACCAGAAAAGTAACTACAATAGCTCTGATTGCGGATTTTTTCAGTCCTTTATTGTTCTCTGAAAATTTTTTGCCTTCCCCCATTATAAATCTACTACTATTCAATCATGGTTCAGGTGTTCATTTATAGATTACCAGTAATCTACAACATTTTGATATTTTCTTAAACTGAAGACTTCAGGAAGGAGTCAACGAAAAACGGGGTTGTTTAAATCACCTGCAACTAAATGATTTTGTGACGAAAAAATATTGATGATTACTGGTAGAAAGCGAGTGCTACCTGCTACCATTCCATTTCAAAAATGTTTCTACCTCTTTAGGGTCAAAGTGCGACTGACTGCCGCAAAGCCTGATCTTTTTATGGTTTTACGTAAACGTATCCCTCTCGCTGCTTCCTTACGATTTCGCTGATGCCGGCAGGCACTACCTTAACAAAAGCTGGAAGCGCATCCTCGGTGACACACACTGATCCTTCGGCGCAAAGTTTCTTAAGGGTGTTCCTGCATGCCTTGAACTGCACTCCCTTTTCTGCCAGCAACTCCATGGTCTCCACATGGTCTGAAGACGCATAAGAGGATACCGCAGCTCCATTCGCAACAATGACTATATCTGTATTGTCCTGCCCTACATCTTTCAAAAAATTTATAACGCTTCCCAATGCCATGCTCCAGCGCTGATTGTCAC
>CAYFYW010000072.1:0-6902 GCA_964347425.1 uncultured Nitrospirales bacterium | reverse complement strand
TTCAGGCTCGCGCATAAAAAGATCCAGGTGGTCTTTCGTTGAAAATAGCCATGTTGCGCCGTTCCAGATATACGCAAACTGCTTATCCCCTTTGACCGGTTTGCCCACTGTAAAGTAAGCCACAGGATCAAACCCTTTTATGGCAACACCATCAGGTCCCGCGTTGATCGGTGATAAAGGTGTTTTGGTACATGATGCTGAAATCATCACCAAAACAAGCAGCGCAATCATTATCGCTGACTTTTTCAAAATGTCCTCCCCCTAAACTAATTTTTGTTTATGCCATTGACACAACATGCATTAAGAATAAATTATCCAGTCCAATTACCCGGGGAAAAATCTCCGACAACCATGTATGTCATTTTAAAAACTATTTATCGCGTTTCTTTAAAAAAACAGGAAAAAGACCTTCAAGGAAAACCTTTCCACCGCGTTTCTGTGATTTTAATTCAATAATACGTTTTTGGTCATTTGATTTGCATGCCTTCCCACATGCATCATTCGGCCAGAGATAGGGGTCTCCATAAAAATATAACTGTGTTACGAGGACCTCATGACCAGGATGTGAAACCTTAAAATGAATGTGTGCCGGTCTGAAACCACTCATTATCCTGTACCGACCCGGCTTTACCGAGCTAAACTCAAAGTGACCGTTATCATCAGTCTTCATCTGCCCCCGTAATCTGTAGCCTTCGTCCTTGTCGTGATATTCTCCGGAGGAGTCTGTCTGCCACACCTCTACAAGAGCACCTTTCAAGGGAGTTCTACAGTCAGTATCTAAAACAGACCCTTTAATGACAATGTGTTCACCCGGCTCGTACGGGTCTGCGATCTGCGTTCTAAAAGGCGCGCCAGGCAGGTAGTATGGACCCTCGATATCGTTTTGTGTGGGAGTGCATACTTTTCCCTCTGTGGCTATAGAGGATTTCATGGAATAAACAACGATTAGTAGACAGAATATAACGGGAGTTATTTTTAATATCGGGAATTTTCTCATTTGAATTGTCATTTCTTATGTCCTTTCATTAATTTTCACGCTGTGGGCAACAGCCCCCTTTCAGCTTTTAAATTAGGTTAGACCATATAGTGCCAAAAAACCATGATTCAAATCATAATAAATTACGCTTTTGGATTCAGATCTCAAGACAACAATTACTGTTTCCCGGGAATCGGGATTTTATTATGACAATAATCATACCCTGAGGTCGCTGGTTTTTCATAAAATAATTAAGAGGGACCAGGATTTGGGTGTAAACAAGGCAGCGGGATTTTTGCTATTTGCATTTTTAACGGTGCATTGTATGCAGGCAGAGGGATTATCAGAAAAATCAGAAAAAGAGTTTGAGCAAGCAACACTTGCCGGCGGGTGCTTCTGGTGCATGGAGCCGCCGTATGAAAAGCTCGATGGTGTAATCGAGGTTATTTCAGGCTATACCGGAGGGCATAAGAAGAACCCAACCTATGAAGAGGTGTCATCCGGCACAACCGGGCATGCCGAAGCAGTCCGGATAACATACGACCCGTCCAGGGTAACCTACACAGAACTGCTCGATATATTCTGGATGCAGATAAATCCAACTGATGAGGGCGGGCAGTTTGCAGACAGGGGCTCACAGTACAGGACGGCAATTTTCTTTCATAATGATGAGCAGAAAAGGCTTGCAGAGAAATCCAGAGCACAGATAGAAAAGTCCGGCAGGTATGACAGGCCTGTAGTAACGGAAATTGTGAAGGCATCTGAATTTTATGTGGCGGAAAAATATCACCAGGACTATTACAAGAAAAACCCTATCCGCTATAAAGTATACAGGTACTTTTCAGGAAGGGATCAGTATCTGGATAAGATATGGGACGATGAGAGTGAAGTAGAAAAAACTGAAAAAGACTGGAGAACTTACGTGAAACCGTCAAAGGAAGAACTAAAGAAAAGTCTTACACCGCTTCAGTATAAAGTGACACAGGAAGACGGTACTGAAAGGGCCTTTGATAATGAATACTGGGATAATAAGAAAGAGGGGATCTACGTTGATATTGTATCCGGAGAGCCTCTTTTCAGCTCGACTGACAAATTTAAGTCTGGAACAGGATGGCCGAGCTTCACAAGACCTCTTGAACCCGGAAATATCATTGAAAAGGAGGACAGGAGCTTTTTCATGCGGAGAACAGAGGTAAGAAGCGCTCATGCGGATTCCCACCTCGGCCATGTGTTTGATGACGGGCCAGCGCCAACAGGACTGCGCTACTGTATTAATTCAGCCGCGCTCAGGTTTATCCCTAAAGAGGACATGGAAAAAGAAGGATACGGAGAATATTTAAGCTTTTTTCAAAATAAGTTATAGTAGGGCTGACAGCAAAATCATTACGGGCGATATGCTTACTTGCAACAAAGATTTTAAAAAGAATAAAACTGTGGCCTTACGTGCGATTATATTTATCTTTGCCGTGGGCGTAACTGCATCAGCAGATACGCAGACAGATACCCCTACCCTGTCAAAAGAAAATATCGGTGTACCCGGGCTTACACCCCAGGATCTTATGAAGCGCTTATACAGGGCGGAGGCGGTAATGATTGTGGATGTCCGTTCTTCAGGGGAGTATAATGCCCGACATATCATTGGTGCACAATCAATTCCGCTTGGCGAGATAGAATCCCGCATTGAGGAATTTCCCGTCAACAGGGACATTGTCTTTTACTGAACGTGACCAGATGAGAGCAAAAGCGTCCGTGCGGCGCTGATCATGTACAAACACGGATACAACCGTATTTTTGTCCTGCTTGGCGGTCTCAAACGCTGGGTATTCGAGGGCTATCCTGTAATCCCCAGGTAATGAGACAGAGATGTCAGCCCCCCGTAAATCCTGTTGATTCCCGACAGCTTTACAGGTAACGGGCCCACTGATTATGATGATCATTGAGAATTGTCTGCTTCATCTTAAAAATCGATCTTCATGTATGCGATGTATACCCTGTTTTCTTCTTTCATTTCCTGAATGGCAACAGTCATTGGCCGTTTCTTTTTGCCGAGAACTGTCAGTGCGGTTTGACAGCCCAGGCTGGATGCAGGTGAATTTTACAGTTTAGTTGGAAGGTATGCAATATCTAAACCCCCTGTCTTTCTTGCAGCCGCACCCGTCTTTCTGTTAAATTTTAAGTAAGCTTAAAAATCGATTTCTTTCCAATATTGAAGAAACGATTGTGCAGCTAATGTTAAACCTTAAGGGGGCACCAATTGAAGTGCACCAGGTGCAATACAGAAAATAAGCGTTCATTGAGCTATTGCGAAAAGTGCGGTGCTCCTCTTGAATTTAGTATAGAGAGCAACGGTTCCCGGGAAATAACTATTTTTATGGTTATTGTTATTCTGCTGATAATGAGTCTTGGATACGTTTATTTCTTCCATGGCATTCTTTTCCCAACTGATAAAACAACGGAAATAGAGTCTTCCGTTTATAAAAATAAATATGAGAAAGGAAAACAGGAAAAACAAAAAGGGCTTGAGATGAAACTGAGGGCTAAAATAAAGAAACAGCCAGCAGTTAAAGCCGAAGAGAAAAAAATTACCACTAAAACTGCTAAAGAGCTGAAAGACGGAAAGGACGTTGCTGCCGGTTGGGTCACAATTACAGATCCCTGGGGCAGGCAGGTTAAGAAGTTCAGAGCAGGGTTGGCAGGGGACGGTTGGCTGGCCTTGCCGGCACGTGCCTGCATTGGCGGAAGCAGATGGTATTTTTTCCCGGATGTTGGCCAGGAAACTGAAATTTCAGGCGGGCTGTGGATAAATGGGGATAAGGTTGGCTTATGGCATCTTACTAAAAACGACGGCAACTTTGACGGCCCAGAGCTTGCCTCCTGGAATGATAAGGAACCTGTTTCGTGGTTTAGCCTTGAGTCGGCTGATAAATATCATTCAGTTAATTTAAGCGCCGGCCTGTATGAGGGCTATTTCATTTCCTCATCCCTGCCCGACTACATCAATGAAATCGGCATATTTGTCCAGAGTGGTAAGATTGTTGGCTGGTCTTTTGGGCAATTGTTGGCAAAAGGCTATATGTGGCCAGGCAAAGCAGGGACAGACCTGGAATATACGACCTGGGTCAGATACTTCTATGACACCACTTTTGCCAATGGCCGGGAAGAAAAATTTGCCATGGCTTTAGCCATGCAGAAAGACGATGCCGGTCTGAATCAACTTGCTTCTTTCATCGAAGGATTTCGATTGCAGCCGAAACTGGAGACAGATGATACCCCTCATTATTTATTACCGGAAGAAATCATTAAACACATGCGTATTCTTGTCACCGATGCTATTCGTCATGGAGAAGGAAGCGAAGTTATTGACATGTTGAGCAGTCAGGTGTTGAAGGATATTGGTGACATCGGTTTATTGATGGATGTTATTCCTGCCATTGCCGTTGCCCATGGTATTGAGGCAGCAATAGGTGAAATAGAGGAATCCGGCAGATACATGGTCCAACAACTGGGGAGTGATATCCCTGTTCTTAATGAGCTGCATGTGCAACTTTATCAGGAGTGGCTGCAGTCTCTGGTATCTGCCAGGGAAGTTGACGAAGGGTTGCAGACCTATAACTTAGCAAATGCTTATTATCCTGATGATCCTTATATTCATCTGCTTGGAGTTGAACTTGCTCTCTTGAATGGTGATTGGGAGAAGGCTGAACGTCTGCTGTATATGAGAAACTATCCACCCGACTTTCAGGACCGATACCAGCTTCTCGACCAGCGCATCTCTGATATGAAAGGGCAGGAGGGAAAAATTGTTATACGCTTCCCGAAAGGATCTGACAGGATATCTGTAACTGCAGCCATCAATGAGACACTCTATCAGGATTTTGTAGTTGATACCGGAGCCTCAATAGTATCCATTCCTTCATCAACGGCTTATGAATTGGGGTTGGAGATTGTTCAAGGACATCGTACGTTGTCAACTGCCGGTGGAGTTGTGACAGCCGGTGAAGTGATAATTGATGAGATAGAAATTGACGGATGGGTAGAGTATGACATCAGGGCTTTAGTCCTGGACATTCCTGACCGGCCGGGACTGGGTTTACTCGGCCTCAGTTATCTAGGCCGATTTCGGATGGACCTCAAAACCGATGAGGGGACTCTGCTGCTTACGCCTCAATAGGATGTAGAGACGTCAGCCCCGCGTAAAGCTCCCGAAAAGCTGCGCATCGGGACAAGTTCGCAACCCCGTAAATTAATACTATCTCGTAAATATAAAGCCACGCCAGAGGCGGGCAAGCCACGGGGCAGGCGCGACAAGCTTGACAGTTTACTTTAAGAGGCTGGCGGCTGGCACTAAATTCATTTGTCAATATTCAAGGGCTGACCCCATTAGTCTTGACACTTGACAAGCCGGTAAATTAACTGATATTATTTTTGTCTTTGTTTTGTAAACAAAAATAAAACTCGAAAAAAGGAGAAAGAAATGAGAAAAAAAAGAGAGAAGAAATCTGTAACAAAGTCCAAAAAAACCCTCAAGAAAAATGGGAATTCGGGTATTAAAAAACAGCATCTGAAGTCTAACGGTTTATGTAATGTTACATTCAGACTACCGCAAAAAGCTGCACCAGATGCTCAAATTGTCACAATAGTTGGCGATTTTAATAACTGGAATTTAACCGAAACACAAATGGAAAAACTTAAAAGCGGTGATTTTAAATTAACCTTAAAATTGCCCACTAACAGAGAATACAGATTCAGGTACCTCGTTGATAATAATCGTTGGGAGAATGATTGGTGCGCTGATAAGTATGTTCCCAATCCCTTCGGGGGTGACGATTCATTGGTCATAGTTTAGATATGTGCACAACTCACTCTGACGCCGGGTGCACCGCCATCAGGGGATGCTAGTTTATTTTCTAATTTGCGTATAGGTGCAGGAAAAAGCCGCTCGGGAAACCGAATTATCGACCTGAGATTTAGATTATTTTAATGTCAAATGTTGACAGGCTGTTGCCCAAACTTCGTATTGTCACCCTGAACCCTGTGCTGATCTTGATTCAGTATCGTTTCAGGGTCTCATAACACACTGTTTCCATTAGATTCTGAAACATTCATCCTTCGGAGTAAACCTACGGAGAATGGGAGTTCAGAATGACAGTTATTGGCTTTTATGATTTGGGCAACAGCCTGTTGAGTCCTGACCCCTTTTATTCTTCAATAATAAAAAGAGCCAGTCCACAATCAGGACACTCAACAGTATCAGAACCCACAGGGGAACCACATGCCGGGCATTTTCCCTGGCTCATCATTTCCTTTGAAGATCGGATTTCAGGGTGGATTTTCATGTAGTGTTCCTCAATCCGCTCACGCGCCTTTTCTGCATCCTTCGATGATACCAGCAACTGGCATTCATTTCCGCGGCAGCCTTTTTTGCATGCAGTATCAACATGAATTACACAAGGAATAGAGGAATCAATAAGTACATGATAAAGCTCATTGATCCACTTTAAATCACCCTCCCTGACAACCAGAGGGTTTTCCACAATCTTCTCCATACACCGCATCTTTTCCTCCTGAGCCTTTCTGTTTTGCTCAGGCAACAGAAGAGCGGCACCGCAGTCCGCACAGTTTTCGATATGAGCGAAATACTCAGTTCCGCAATCAGGACATATTTTTATCTCTGACATAATGATTAATTATAATAGCAGATTAAGATTACTTTCAGGTAAACGCCTTGGGATAGAGGGGTGAGACAGAAATCATTAAAAATATATTGTTTGTGATGAGGCAGATTCGTGTTATAATTATGATATAAGTGAAGATTAGATGTCCTAAAGGACGCAAGAAAATTTATCGCTTCCAGGGAAAGGCATTTCCATGATGGAATCTTATTACAGAGGATGGGAAGGGCCAACAGAATGCGAAGAATGCAGGA
>CAYFYW010000071.1:0-6062 GCA_964347425.1 uncultured Nitrospirales bacterium | reverse complement strand
GGCAAGCCGATACTCCTCAACTTTTGGGCTTCGTGGTGTCCGTATTGCAGGGAGGAAAGGCCTTTTCTTAATGCTCTTTACAAGGAATATAAGGACAGAGAGCTGTTCATAATTGCGGTGTCAACAGATAGGTCACTGCAAAGTGTAAGGACATACCTAAAACGTATACCTATGAAATTTTTAATCCTTCATGATAATAATAAACAAGCTGCAGAATCTTACGGTGTTTATTCTTTGCCAACTTCATTTCTTATAGATCGTAAGGGAATAATCAGACACAAAGTTATGGGATTGAGGAATTGGACGGATAGCGGTTCAAAAAGACTCATTGAAAAACTTCTTATTAAGGAGTAGCACTTCTTATATTAGCCAGTTAGACGACTCCTTGACAAAGAAATAAGCCTATGTTTAGAATTTCACACGTTTTAGGAAACCATTCAATAGGAACGATCCCGGATTTAAATCTTTGAAAGGAGGAAAATATGAATCCTGAAGACCTTAAATATCATAAGGAACACACATGGGTTAAGGTATCCCGCAAAAAAGCGACTATTGGTATAACCAATTTCGCTCAAGAATCTCTCGGTGATATCGTGTATATCGATCTGCCTGAATTAGAGACAGCTGTTGAGGCAAATACAGAGCTGACGGAGATAGAGTCTACGAAAACCACAGCTTCTGTCATAAGCCCTGTAAGCGGAACCGTAACAGAGGTCAACGAAGAACTTTCTGATACCCCGGAAATAATAAATGAAGACCCTTATGGAAAGGGATGGGTTGCTATTGTTGAGATGGAGGATGATTCGGAACTGAGCGATTTAATGGATGTTTCTGAGTATGAGAAATATCTGGAAGAAGAGGTCAAGTTAAAATAATGCGGATTGCGGTTTTAGGAGCCGGACCGGGTGGCTATGTCGCTGCTATCAAAGCAGCCCAATTAGGTTCTTCTGTCACAGTAATTGAAGACGTCGAGGTCGGTGGCACATGCCTTAACCGGGGATGTATTCCAACGAAGGCGCTTGTCGCTTCTGCAGATAAGCTTGACAAGGCAAAAAATCTCAATGCTTTCGGGATCGAATTTAGTGGCAACATCACTCCTAATATCGAGAAAATACTGGAGAGGAAAAATAAAGTGGTAAATATTCAGGTTAAAGGCATAAGGAGGCTTTTTAAGAACTGGGGCATAAAGATTTTAGACGGCAGAGGATTTATCGTCAGTCCTAATAAAATAAGTGTTACTCTTAAAGACGGTGGTACCGAAGAGGTTGTAACGGATAAGATTATAATTGCAACCGGCTCAAGACCTGCGCAGATACCCGTTTTCCCCTTTGACGGAGAAAAAATCTTATCAAGTGATGATGCCTTAAATTTACATTATATCCCGAATTCCCTCCTGGTTATCGGTGCGGGGGTAATAGGATGTGAATTTGCCTTCATATATAAAGAATTCGGTTCTGAGGTAACCATGGTTGAGATGATGCCGAGGGCAGTGTCAACCGAAGATGAGGAAATCTCGGAAATACTTGAAAGAGAACTGAAGAAAAAGAAGATAAGACTTTTAACTGGTATTAAAGTTGAGAAAATTGAGATTAAAGAAAATTCGGTACAGGCCTTTCTTTCTGACGGCAAGAGCATAGAGGCAGAGAAAGTTCTCGTATCTGTCGGAAGGTCGATGAACAGCAATGACATAGGGCTTGAAAACATTGGCGTTAAGACCGGACAGATGGGGGAGATTATTGTAAATGGCAAGATGGATACCAATGTTGAGGGCATTTATGCTGTGGGCGATGTTACGGGAGGGGTTATGCGTGCTCATGTGGCTTCAAAAGAAGGTATGACCGCGGCAGAAAACGCATCTGGTGGAGATTCTGTAATGGACTACGATGTAGTTCCGGCCGCTATATTTACCAGTCCCGAGATAGCTTCTGTCGGTCTCAGGGAAAAACAGGCCCTGGAAAAAGGATATAAGATTAAGGTGGGCAGGTTCCAGTTTAGAGCACTTGGAAAGGCACATGCAATCGGCGAAATATCAGGACTGATCAAAATAATAGCAGATGAACTGAGTGATAAAATCCTCGGGGCCCATATAATAGGCCCTCATGCGTCTGACTTAATACATGAAGCTGCACTTGCAATTGAGAAAGGGCTTACTGCGAGGGATATAGCACATACAATCCATGCACATCCAACGTTATCTGAAGGGATTATGGAGGCTGCAGAGGATGTTCATGATTTAGCGATTCATATACCCAGGAAAAATGCTTAAATCCCAAACTCCAAATTTCTTGATAGGTCATTAAGTTATTCAGTCATTAAGTCATTCAAAAAACTCAATTTCTTAATGATTCGATGATTTAATTACTCGTTTTTTTAAATATTGTCATGAGAGATCTGGTTACTGGAATTTTAAAGATTTTTGAGTTTCCTGCCTGGTTTCAGACGGAGAAATAAAGACGCTAAAATGGAAACAAGAGAGGTAAAAGTGGGCAATATAGCGATTGGCGGCGGTAACCCCCTTGTTTTTATTGCCGGCCCGTGTGTTATTGAGACCGAAGAATCAACATTAAAAACCGCTTTAAGGCTTAAAGAGATTTTCGAGAAACTGGGTATCCCTCTTGTATTTAAGAGTTCTTATGATAAGGCAAATCGAACTTCTCTAAAGTCCTTTCGTGGACCTGGTATTGAACAAGGCTTAAAGATATTGAAGAAGGTTCAAGATGTAACAGGCCTGCCTGTCATGTCCGATGTCCATTCAGTAAAAGAAGTCCCATATGCAGCCGAGGTTCTTGATATGCTCCAGATACCGGCTTTTCTATGCAGACAGACAGATTTATTACTTTCTGCTTCACAAACGGGTAAACCGGTAAATGTTAAGAAGGGGCAGTTTCTTGCACCATGGGATGTAAAACATATTATTGAAAAATTTGTGTCCACAGGCAATCATAACGTAGTCATAACTGAAAGGGGTGCAACCTTTGGATATAATAATCTTGTAGTGGATATTAGGGCTATACCTATCATGCAGAAATTTGGCTATCCAGTTGTTTTTGACGCAACACATGGTGTCCAGCTCCCCGGCGGGCGGGGCAGTGCTTCATCCGGAGAAAGAGAGTTTGTAGTACCGCTTGCAAGAGCGGCAGTCGCTGCTGGTTGTGATGCAGTTTTTATAGAGGCCCATGAGTGTCCTGATAAGGCCCTTTGCGACGGACCAAATATGTTAAGTCTGGAAGAAGTCCCTCTACTGGTACGTGGACTAAAAGAAATAGGCGGGGCAGTAAAAGAACCGGGGGAAACCGGTGCTTAAAAGACAGGCCAAAAAAGTTTTAAGAATAGAAGCAGAAGCAATAAATGCGCTTGTTGATAGGATCGATGACAATCTCGTGAGGGCAATTGATATTGTTTATTCCTGTCCTGGCAGGGTGGTAGTCACGGGCATGGGGAAATCCGGTATTATCGGCAAAAAGATAGCGGCGACACTTGCTTCTACCGGTACTCCTGCTTTATTTCTGCACCCTGCTGAAGGAGGTCATGGCGATATAGGAATGGTCACGAAAGGTGATGCGGTTCTGGCAGTTTCAAACAGCGGGGAGACAGATGAGATTATAAAAATATTGCCTGTTTTGAAAAGGCTTGATATCAAGTTGATTATGTTGACAGGCTGTCCAAGCTCTACACTTGCAAAGGCCTCTGATGTTGTTCTGGATGTATCTGTTAAGGAGGAGGCCTGTCCAATGGGTCTTGTACCAACGGCGTCAACAACTGCTGCTTTGGCGATGGGCGATGCACTCGCAGTTGCCATTCTCAGTAAAAGAGGGTTTAAAGAAGAGGATTTTGCTTTTTTCCATCCAGGAGGAAATTTAGGCCGACGCCTCTTACTCACCGCAGGTGAACTTATGCATACCGGTAATGCCATACCATCCATAAATGTAAAGACCCTTATGAAAGATGCGGTAATAGAAATATCCTCAAAGAGGCTGGGAATGACAACTGTGATAGACAGGGCCTGTAAACTTCAGGGAATTATTACAGACGGAGATTTACGCAGAGGACTTGAAAAATGGGGTGAGAAGTTTTTTTCTCTTAAATCAAAAGATGTTATGACCCGAAACCCAAAAACAGTTGTCAGTAAAACACTTGCGGTAAAAGCTCTCTCCATAATGGAGGAGTATTCCATAACGTCTCTTATAGTTATTGATTCAGATGATAAGGTTGAAGGAATTATTCATCTACATGATATTTTGAAGTCTGGGATAGTGTGAAAAAATTCAGGATTCAAATTGCAAAATTAACGAACCATCCAAGATTAACCCCGTAAAATATTAAACACATAACGGTGAACTCTGTGGCTAAGAAGATATTTTTGTAAAGCTTAATAAACTCTGTGGTTTTATTAATGCATTATAATGAACAAAGAAATTAAAGAGAAGGCAAAAAATATTAAGTTATTAATACTTGATGTAGACGGGGTAATGACGGACGGCAGCATTATCCTTGATGATACGGGCAATGAGTTTAAAATGTTTCATGTAAGAGACGGTCATGGAATAAAGATGTTAAGCAGGGCGGGTATAAATGTTGCTCTTATAACAGGAAGGAAATCCCGTGTTGTTGAAAGGAGGGCTCGAGAACTTGGCATCACGGAACTTCATCAGGGGATTTTTAAAAAATCGGCTGTTTATGAATTGCTTCTTCAGAAATATAATTGCAAAGACGAAGAGACGGCTTTTATGGGTGATGATATTGTGGATATTGAGATTCTTAAAAGGTCAGGGCTTTCAGCTGTACCGGCTGATGCTGATGAAGAAGCCAAAAAATGGTCTGCGTTTGTATCTTCCAGACGAGGCGGCAGGGGCGCTGTAAGGGAATTTATAGACGTAATACTGAAATCTTCTGGTCTCTGGGAAAGCGTATCCGGAGAGTCTATTGGTTAATCTCCCAACAGTTATTACCTTCGGTAGAATACTTGTAATCCCCCTTTTCATTTTTGTAGTTTATGCAAAACCGCTACTTGGGGCCTTCATATTTGTTTTTGCATCTGCAACAGACATCATTGACGGATATATTGCTAGGAAATCAAAGCAGGTAACGAAGTTCGGCGTGCTCCTTGACCCCATTGCCGATAAGCTCTTAATAATATCCGCTCTCATTGTACTTGTAGACACAGGTCTTATACCTGCCTGGATTGCCATAGTTATTATTACGAGGGAGTTTATTGTTACGGGTTTAAGAATTGTGGCTTTATCAAAGGATATTGTAATCCCATCTGAGATGGGCGGAAAGATAAAAACTTCTATCCAATTCGTCTCTGTATTTATCCTTCTTATAGACCATTCGCGGCGCATCGAATTAGATTATTTATACGACATAGGAAATGTTCTGTTATTGATTGCGATGTTTATCGGTATTATGTCAGGAATTCAATATTTTGTTCTGTTTCGGAAAAGATTATCATGACGAATCCTTTGTTATATCTTTTAATCCCAGCAGCCTACATTATCGGCTCTGTTCCGTTCGGTATTCTCGTTGCAAGAACGAGAGGCATAGATTTACAGAAAGCAGGCAGCGGGAACATAGGTGCGACGAATGTTCTCAGGACGATAGGGAAAGGACCTGCCGTAGTAACGCTGCTCGGTGACTCTCTTAAGGGCTTGGCTGCGGTCTCTCTGTGCAGGGTCTTAATTGGCGGGGACCTCTGGGAAGGTGTCATAGGAATTACCGCTATTTTAGGACACATGCACTCGATATTTTTATGTTTCAGAGGAGGTAAAGGGGTTGCAACAGGTTTCGGCGTTCTTGCTATTTATAGCCCACTATCTGCACTTATTTTAATCACTGTTTGGATTCTCACGGTGCTTGTTACGAGATATTCTTCACTTGCAGCAATTGCGGCATTTCTTTCGTTGCCCCTGGTTTTTATATTACTTGGCGATTCCGGGATAAAGATATCTTTTGCCATAGTACTTACGTTTCTGATAATCTTAAAACATAGAGATAATATCAAAAGACTTTTTGAGGGAACCGAGACAAAGATTAGCAGGTAGAGGACGATGTGTTGACTAATA
>CAYFYW010000070.1:0-3131 GCA_964347425.1 uncultured Nitrospirales bacterium | reverse complement strand
TCGACGTTTTCTCAAATTGTGTAGGAGGTCTACTCGGGTACATTTTTTTCCGTTCTTATCAAATTCGCTCTTTCAAACAGTAACAAACAGCTTTGCAGCGGTCTCCAAACTGAAGATATACGGGTGTAATCGATAATTCCTTTGCAAATGAAAATTGATGATTATCAGGTGTAGCTGGTAATCTGATAAGAACCAAAATCTGACGATAACCGATTGTAACCGTGATTTTAGGGGGAGAAATTTCCCTCTTTTGAGGACTTCATACAGAAATATTCAGTTTAATTGGGAATCCAGAATTGTTGACTTTCTTCTATTATTGAGTTTTTGAATATACTATCTATAGGTAAGATAACTTCCTGAAGTCAACAAAATTGAGATTTTATATAATAGTGAAGGTTTCTATTATTAATAGAGACATCGCAACTTTGCTTCACTATGATTTCGTTGATTTCGTTTTAGATTTACTATCAAGACGCTGGTATAACAAAAAGCGAGACAAAAAGATAAAAAAACTATAATCCCATTTAATATGTTTTTTTTAATCTACATTTCCTTATGGGTTTCAGCCTGTCTTATCGCAGTAATCCTTTATATTAAGGATAGAAAATCATATATCCTTTCTCACTCTCATTATTGGCGTTTTCTCTTTAAGCGATGGAAAGTGATAACATTCCTAATCGCTGCCGCCGGAATGACTGTGGTAGCTCCATATACTGACGACCCCACCTGGGATTATTTCGATGCAATGTTTATGTCATTACTTACATTTCTCACAGCACCTTGGGTAGTTGGTACAATATATAAAGCAATAAAGAAAGAATTGCCTCTTAAACAGATATATGTGGCTGTATGCATATGGATGTTCTCAGCAAGCTGGTCGTATGACCTCTATTTATTGTTTAGAGATGGGTATTATCCGGCAACCTGGTTGGCTAATATCTCTGCATCATCGGTTCTATATATTTCTGCCGGATTTTTCTGGAATTTAGATTGGAAAAGGGAGAAAGGGGTATTCTTTTCGTTTAGGGAGAATGACTGGCCGATGCCTTCATACCGGGCTATTTTCCCGAAAATCTTCTGGTTTGCTCTGCCGTTTATAGCACTGATAACTCTTGTGATCCTGATATTTTTATATGTTTATATAAATTAAGATCGGTCAAGATTGAGTGCAAATGTGTGGGGTTAAATCTTTCATCGTGACATTATTGTCATTAATAAAGATGTAGAAAGGGTGATGGAATAAAAGACGGATTAAACGAACAGAAAAACAATAAAATCAACCAGTTTGCTTATGATGCATTGTATAAAAAAAAAAATTAAAATAAATGGTGGTCCTTATTGGACAAAGTTCGAACCTGTTTTCAGGAATTTTACCACATGGACTTACGGAAACCAACCCCCTGAGCGGCTCCGCCCCTCACTCCGCTCTGCTCCGTTCGGGTCATACGTCCTCACCTCGCCTTATAAAATTCTGAGTATTATCGAAGGGTCACATTGGGGCGTCACAGAAATAGAATTATTTTCCTTTATTTGTTTGAACAGCAAAGTATATCTTATCAATACACATCTCTCTATTTTTTTTAATCTCATGTTGCCAAATTCTGATAACCTTCCAACCCATCTGTTATCTGACTGTACTATCAATGTAAGCCCATTCATGCCGACTATCTTTACAGCATCACCCTTTTCAATATAAGAATCCCCTTCTCTTACTTTTGCCCGCCACAACTCATTGTTGATACGGACAAATCCGCAAGGGGACAGACGATCAGACGCTATTCCCCGTGTACCATACAGAGCATCGGGATGTTTTTTATCGTAGGCACGCCAGACAAAAGGGTAGAGGATTATATTTGTCACCAGAAATAGCAAAGTGAACGTTCACATAACCTACATGGGAACATTTATCCACTGCCTGAGCAGAACCAGAACCAGGAAAAGTAGAATTACTTCAGGCAACTGAAACAGTTAATATTTCAGGATGACCTGCGTAGACCACATTCGCTTACTCATAATAAGTGCTCTTAAGGAGGACCAGTGGACTTACTCTCTGCGGTGAACACCTCTTTCGATTGTCCGTCCTGAGGGGAAAGTGATTCACTTGTAAATTTTTGAAATGAATGTTGATCAGAAACTTCGTCTGCTTTTGTCGTTTGATGCCTGCGACCATGCATCCCGTGCATGAACTTCATGTCACCCAGCAAGCCGAGACCAAAGCCCGCAGCAGGCGCAATAACAGTCCACGGGCCGCCTAAATGCAGGCCCACATACAGACCTCCGATAAGCCCCGCACAGCATAGCATTTTTTTCTCATCCTTTCCCTCTGTATGACTTGTTTATTAAATTACCTTGCATTAATGAAGAAATGATGAATAAATCATGAATAATGGTCATGGTCTCACTGGGCTCTCTTCAGGCTGTTTTTCGTAAAATCGCTGTCCTTCAGACCGGTGGCAAACCGGTAGCCCGCAAACCCCAGGCACATCAGTTTCAATAATCTCAACAGCCTTTCTCAGGTGCCAATCTTAAAATGTGCATGCCGCTGGGTCATATGGCTGTCCCTATGACCCGAGACAAGCTACACTAGCCGACTCTTTTTTAAGCTCGTTCAGGACTATATCTGCGACTTTCCTTGCTGTTTCCAAACGCTCTTTTTCTGGTACAGAATCAATGTCAAACCTGTCAGTATACTTTTTGTAAAAAGAAAGCGCATCGAATTGGATCAGATTCTCTTCACCTATTATGTTTTCCAGAATTCTACCATGACACCGCAGAAAACAGCCGTCGATCAGTACAACTTTATCGGATTTTTTAACCCACTTGGCCATTGCTGAATGAGGCACGGAAAACAGTTCGCCGTGACAACCGCGCCGATATGGCTCTTCCTTTGCCACAAGGTTTGCAGCAACACGGGCAATTTCACCTCGTATACAGGGGCCTTCACAGGAGAAAACAGGGATTTTCCCTTTCTCCAGATTTTTACTCCCGACCTTTTCTCCTACCGGACAGGTCGCATCTGTCTTTGTAACTTCAAGATTAAAAGTATTGTTTGACGTATTCATTGTTTACTCCTTTCTTGTGTCTCTTTTTTGGGCTACACCGGGGAAATTATTAGTCGAATAGACTGTTAT
>CAYFYW010000069.1:0-2022 GCA_964347425.1 uncultured Nitrospirales bacterium | reverse complement strand
AGCGATGTTGAACTGACCGCGTCAGACGGCTCTGTAACCACACTGACAGCGGATTCTGTAACCGAGTCTGAGATAGTAGTTACCCTTCCTGGCTCACTGACCGCGGGCAACTATGCCGTCAGCGCGAAAAAGGGCCCGAAGGCCAGTAACCCGGTTACCGTTGCACTAACTGATGCCGTGACCATTACTGCTACCGGCTGTAGCAAGAAGAAGGGTGTACTCACGATAGACGGCTCTGGTTTTGGCACGAAGCCTGAAGGCACTGATGCCTATATCAGTGTTGAGGTAGGAGGTCTGCCGGCTGATATCATTTCCTGGTCAGATACGCAGATCAAGGCTTCTGTCTTGAGTTGCCCGAAAGGCAACGATACCGTTACTGTTAATGCACTCTACGGCTCAGATTCAAGTGGCGGCGGTGACAAGCCACCAAAGCCGTGCAGAGGCAAAAAGTGTAACTAAGCCTTTGTGCTTTTGGTAGCTTACACCCTATGCGGACGAATAAACAGGGTAAGGGGTCCCAACTACCCTTACCCTGTTTCTAAAAGGTTTCTGAAATGAAAGGTTCCGGACTTTTTAAATCAAAAGGGAAAGAAGGAAGGAAATAAAGAGGGAAATGGGTAAGAAGAAGCAAAAATCTTCAGCGCTATTCTTATTCATAACCTTAACAGTTGCTGCATTTGTCCTCCTCATCTCTGATGCAGGTGCGGAAATACCGCCACCGGTCATGCAGAATCTCGATTTCCCTGACAGTTTATTTTCCGACCTCAAAGAGGAAGATTGCCGTTTCTGTCACAAAGACCTGGACATTAACGCATCTCGTTCTCCCACTTTTTATTATCAGGGCAGCAACTTTTGCGTGCTGATCCCTCGTGCAGATGCTTATCAGAATTATAACAGTGGAGGTTTTTCGATATGAGGCATATTAAATTATTGATAATTTTATCACTAACTTGCGTATTCAGTCTTGTAACATCGGCAGGTTATGCGGCGGGCTACGGTGAAGGCATCGGCCTGGATGATCTTGCAGACTCGCGAACCTTGCAGGGTCCAGATAATTATAATCCTTCTCCTTATCCTTCCACTGTTCAGGGTGACTCCACGGGAGGATTGGACGGCTGGTGGGGAGGCTCGGACGTCACTGTCTCGTGGCTCATCGAGCACGATCCTGACACAGACTACTGGACGTATTCATATACGATTTCTACTTCGCAGTCTCCATCTGTATTTATTTTGGAGTTTTCGAATTCGGGTAATACATACAATGACGCGAATTCCATCTGGGATCTCGTTATCAATGGCTCTTCAGCGGATGTTAACGGCTCCAAAGACGAATTCGGCACATGGACTATGAACGGACTGATCGATCTCCCCAATCCAATATACGGGCATAAGTTTGAGGTAACAGGCGGGGATCCCTCTAATACAACGGTTCAATTCACAACAAACCGTGCCCCGTTGTGGGGGCATTTCCATGTGATGGGGGTAGTAACTTTTGAAACGTTCAACATAGACCTCAGTATCCTGTCAAGTACTGACGAACTTGCTTTTATCCCGCGACCGGGTGATCCACCCCCTTGTCCGGATAATGACAGTGATGGATCTGTTGTCTGCAGTGTAACATGTGATCCAGGGGAACTCTTGTGTGGAGACTGCGATGACAATGATCCATCAAGAAGCCCGGGCTTTCCAGAAATCTGTGGAGACCGGAAAGACAACGACTGTGATGGCAAGAAAGATAACAGCGACCCGCAGGGTTGTACCATTTGCACCCCGACCGGTATATCAGAGGATATCTGTAATGGCGGAGGAAAACCGCCAAAGCCGTGCAAGGGCAAGGGATGCAATAAGTAGTCCTTGTCTGATATTTTCTTGGGAGGGAGAATTCTCCCTCCCAATTTTTTCGCAGAAAACGCCTTTCAATAAACCCGGGACGTTATTTATATGTAAAAAGAAATTCATAAATATATGAGGCATATTAAATTATTGATAATTTTATCACTAACTTGCGTATTCAGTCTTGTA
>CAYFYW010000068.1:0-3458 GCA_964347425.1 uncultured Nitrospirales bacterium | reverse complement strand
ATATCCTGACGGTACCGTTGAGGAGATGGAATTGGCGATCAACCGTGATGCACCTCCCGGCTTCAGTCACATGTCGGCAGTGGGAGTCTGGCACAGAACACACGATGAAAATGGCGAACCGACCACAATTGACATGTGCGTTCCTGTTCACGGGACGGCCCAGTTAGACAGGCAATTCCCGGAGCAGTATGAGATAGCCCTCTCTTACGAAGACATAATTCAAAATCCCCCTGTTCAGGGTCACTTCCATGCATTAGTGGACGTTTTCACGCTTACCGGGCCTTTTGCCTACAATGACGAGCCGGTTCCAGGTCTTATCGTATTTGGAATGGTGATGCTGCCAAGGCCTTGTCCAATTAACTGTATGCCGATGGGACAGTAAGACACCTCTGAATAAGAAGGATTTCTTAAGGGCTTGGTTCTTCCAAGCCCTTTTTTTCTCCTCACAGTGGTGTCAGGTCCCCGTAAAGCTTCGCCACGGGACAAGTTCGCCACCCTTAAATTTAAAGCCACGCCAGAGGCGGGCAAGCCACTGGCCAGGCGGGACAGGCCACGCCAGAGGCGGGCAAGCCACTGGCCAGGCGGGACAGGCCACGCCAGAGGCGGGCAAGCTTGACATGTGACATATCTCAAATGCCCCCTACCCAACGTGGTTTACAGGACTCCGCCCCTAACTAGCCTTTCTATGGAACTCAAGACTTTGCCCATAGCGGCACCTTCTTGTCTCAATAAGGCGGGGAACCTCGCGTGCCTGTTTTGAGTAAATTTGCAGGATTCTTCTCAGTCTTTTTTTCAGAATCCTGCCGTTTTTCCTTCTGAAGGGCAAGCTTGAATATTAGATAGTACTTGTTGATATTGCTGACATACCGTACTGTCTCCTGTCCGATGTGCTTTAGGGCTGCAAGCTCCGTATTCCTGAACCAGCGGTTTGGATCGAGTCCCATTTTTTGTGCTGACTTCCTGGTTTTCCGTATCTTTGCAGGCCCGGCATTATAAGCCGCAAGTGTGAATCTGACCTGATCCCTCTCCCTTATGTCCTCATAATTAAAATAACGCTCCCTCAAAAAAACCATATACTTTATACCGGCATGGATATTATTTTCCAGGTTTTTCACTGTTTTGATACCGATATGTTTATCAGCGGCTGTTGATGGTTTTATCTGCATAATTCCTACAGCACCGGCAGCACTTTCCCTGCTGTTATCCAGGCCAGACTCCTGATATGCCAGGGCCATAACCAGTATCCAATCAAATCCATACTGCTCTGAATATTTTTTAAACAGTTCTGTGTATCGGTTAAAATTTTCACGTTCCTTATCAGAAAGGGGATTATTGATCCACTTTGTGTCTTTGTAGAAGCGGTTGAAATAGATGTTCCCGAGGAGGGTTCCTTTACGATGAGTTCTCACAAACTTATTCAGACTGTCTTTTAACCCGGGGCTATTCTTACGGACCATCCAGGCAATCCTGCTGTTTTTTCGTATCTTGAGATGATTCAGTATTCTTATGTTCTTAAAAATGCGGGACCATATTTCAGCTATGTGGCCATCCGCAACAGTTATTTTTACAGCACCTGAGTTTACCAGCTCAAGGATATCCTCGGTCTCGAGGTTCTCATCTGCCCGTATGATATTAATGAGAGGTTTTTTCTTTCCGAATACGTCATCGTTCAGCGATGTAAGACTTTCATAGTAACTGCTGCTTTCCCGAACAAACACCTCACGACCGGAGAGGTCGCCAACAGTTTTTATTCCCCGAATGTCCTTGTTTACAACAATCAATTCATCAATACCGGTCAGATAAGGATCCGTAAAATCCACTTCTTTAAGCCGCTCAGGCGTAATGGTGAGGCCTGCGGCAGCAATGTCTCCGAATCCGTTAATAAGTGCCGGAATAATCCGGTCACGCTCCATGGGGATAAACTCCAGAACCACTTTAAGATCTTTACGCAATAGCTTTTTGTTGAGGAATTTTTCATAATCTTTTATGAGGGAATATTCAAATCCGTAAAACTTGCTCCCGGAAATGTAGAAATTGGTCTTATTAAATGTAGTCAGTACCCTGATATAATGTCTGTCCAGAAGCCCGTCCAAATCATCAAAGTACTGTTCCTTAAAATGTGCTGCCATCGAAGAAGAGAGATTTTCCTGTACCCCCGGGACATCCCCCAGTAGGGAGAAAAGAATCAGGACAATAATAGCGGTATAACTTCCAAGTTTCAAAATGCTCTTCATATCAGTTCTTCCAACATAATCTACAAGGTCCCCATTTCACGAATTACTTAATTATAACGTAATTAGAGACAGTCAGAGGAATAATTAAATTAGGAGGACATCATACTCAACATCATGAATAATTGTCATCCGCATTGACGAATTAAGTATCATGTCCCCGGAATTTCGACCCGTCTCAAAAAAAGCAAAATCGGCGCAATTTCAGACGGTATAATGATTTTGAAGAATAATTCTGTTTTCCTAATAACTTTACAATTTGCACATTATTGATTTAGAAGACCGAGAAAGACCCTTTAAATATTGATTATTCTTTATTGATATTGTCTACTAAATCTGTTATAACTGAGAAAAACTGTATAATCACTTGTTAAATAGTGAAACAGATAAGTTATGAAGAAAACTGAAAAGATAAAATTCAAAACCGGTAAAAACATAGCAATGAAAGTGCCGTCACACCAATATAACCAGACTGTACAATTTTATAGAGACATTATAGGCCTGCCAGAAATCAAACAAGAGGATCAACAGATTATATGTAAATTTGGGGATAAAAATTTGTGGATTGACAAGGAGAAACACTTAAGTCAGGCAGAAATTTGGTTAGCACTTGAATGTGAAGATATAAATGAAGCAGAAAAATATTTTAAAGCAAAAATTGAAAAACTACCGGGAGATTTTAAAGGTTTCTGGATGACCAGCCCGTGTAACATTATACATTTGATAACAGTAAGCCAATTATGAGATTTTCGCAAGGAGTATTTTATGAATTACAAGGTCACTAACATAACAATGGAAAATGAATTTAAAATCTGTCCGTTATGTGGATATAAGGACGGTTTTCATTCTATGTTCAGGAAAGAAGGGGACATTACTAAATGGCTTTTTATTTGCCCTTCCTGTCACAGCGATTTTGATATAGGTTATACCTTGTGAAACGGTTTCAGGTTTGCCACGCTACATGGCGGGCAAGCTTGATTATTGATACTT
Source organism: uncultured Nitrospirales bacterium (assembly GCA_964347425.1). GTDB lineage: Bacteria > Nitrospirota > Thermodesulfovibrionia > UBA6902 > BMS3Bbin08 > CAYFYW01. The sequence goes on along the minus strand of CAYFYW010000068.1, from coordinate 237 downwards.
AAATATAGAATCAACTCAATCCAGCGGATGTGTTATTGCAACCCGCTGATTTTGACGTCGGGCAGGGACTAAAAAAGGAAAAAAATGCTATATAAAACCGTCCCGGAAAAACATCGCATCGTATGATTGCTAAGAATAATTTCAAAAGGAGAAAGTCCATATGGTAAGATTCATAGGAAGAAGCATTCTTACAGGGGTGGTGACCATTCTGCCGCTGGTACTCACTCTTTATCTGGT